>CAILUD010000223.1 GCA_903837285.1 uncultured Bacteroidota bacterium
AGTATTCTAATACTTAAATGAAAATATATTATTATATTTGCGCACTAATTAATTAATAATATTAAAATTTATGGAAAAGCATCAGGGAGTTATTACATTCGGAGGAAATCCTTTAACATTAGTAGGAAACATAGTAAAAGTAGGAGATACAGCAAAAGATTTTACTGTATTATCAAATGATTTAAAACCTCATAAATTAAGTGATTATAACGGAAAGGTAAGAATTCTTTCTATTGTTCCATCAATTGATACAGGTGTTTGTGCTGCACAAACCCGTCATTTTAATGTTGATGCTGCAAAACTTGAGAACGTTGTTATTTTAACAATTTCTTGCGATTTACCATTTGCATTAGGTCGTTTTTGCGGAGCTGAGGGTATTGATAAAGTGATTACTCTCTCGGATCATAAAGACACTGATTTTGGTTTAAAATATGGCTTTTTAATTGACGAATTACGTTTATTATCAAGAGGTATTGTTATTATTGATAGAGATGGAATTGTTAAATATGTGGAGTATGTTAAAGAAGTAACAACTCATCCTAATTACGATAAAGCATTAGAGGTAGCTAAGAGTTTATAATATTTTTCAAACTATGATTTAAATGGCACTTACGAAAGTTTGTGCCATTTTTTATTATAATTTCACCTTTTTTCAGTCTCCCTGAGCGGAGTCGAAGGGGCGTCTATAATTAGTTTCACCGTGGTGGAGAAAAATATAGCTTAGATTCCGAACCAGATTTTGCTAAGCAAGAAAAAGTTTTTCGTTACGATTCTCTTCACTTTGAATGACAATAAGATTTATTTTTAATATTAATAGATATAGATAATTGTTTTTTATAATTTTGAATAAAAATCAAGTTTCTTACAAATTAAAAAACTAAGGAAAAGAAATGAATGCAATGCCTCTGGTAATTACAGCAATAGCAGTATTCGCACTTGCATATCGTTTATATTTCAGTTTTATTGCTGCTAAAGTTTTAATGATAAATGAGAGGAGAGAAATGCCTTCTCAAAAATTATATGATGGCCAGAATTACCAGCCAACAAGTAAATGGATATTATTCGGTCACCATTTTGCTGCAATAGCAGGAGCGGGACCACTTGTAGGACCAGTACTCGCAGTTCAGTTTGGATATTTTCCAGGATTTCTATGGATGATAGTGGGAGCAGTGTTAGCCGGTGCAGTTCATGATATTGTAATTCTTACCGCATCTGTTAGACATGATGGAAAATCGCTCGCAGAAATTGCCAGATTCGAAATTAGTAAAATCAGTGGTGGTGTTACTTCTGTGGCAATTTTAATAATTATAGTAATTGCGATGGCTGGACTTGGGCTTGTTGTTATAAATGCGCTTTCCGAAAGCTCATGGGGCACATTTACAATAGCCGCAACAATTCCTATTGCTATAATTATGGGACTTTGGATGTTTAAATTCAGAAAAGGGAAAACTACAGAAGCTACAATATTTGGGGTAATACTTTTATCGTTAGCTGTAATTTACGGCAGATATGTTCCCGATTCTTCCTTTGCTTCATGGTTTACTTACGACCATAAATCGTTAACAATTTTGCTTGCTATATATGGTTTTCTGGCATCGGTATTACCAGTTTGGCTATTGTTAACACCTCGCGATTATTTAAGTTCGATTATGAAGCTTGCTGTTATTGCAATGCTTGCATTAGGAATTATAGTTGTTGCACCAGATCTTAAAATGCCAGCATTTACGAGCTTTATGGATGGTGGAGGACCAATAATTCCGGGAACATTATTCCCATATTTATTCATAACAATTGCATGTGGAGCAATATCCGGCTTTCATGCTCTGGTAAGTTCAGGAACAACACCAAAAATGCTGATGAACGAAAAGCATATCAGACCAATAGCCGTTGGTTCAATGTTAGCTGAGGGTGTTGTTAGTATTCTTGCTCTTATTGCTGCTGCAAGCCTTTTACCACTCGATTATTTTCAGATTAATGTTAGTCCGGAAAAATTTCAGGCAATTCTTCCGCAGCTTCATGCTATGGGTTTTCACGATTCTAATATTCAGGAATTATCAAAAGAAGTTGGCGAAAATATTGTTGGTAGGACAGGAGGGGCGGTTTCTCTGGCTGTTGGAATGGCACAAATATTTTCTGCAATTCCAGGATTAAAAGGTCTTATGTCTTACTGGTATCATTTTGCAATTATGTTCGAGGCATTGTTTATACTTACTACAATTGATGCCGGAACCAGAATAGGTAGATTTGTTTTACAGGAATCATTAGGTAAAATTTACAAGCCTTTTGCAAGACCAAACTGGATTCCAGGAAATTTATTGGCCAGCGGCTTAATAGTTTTTGCATGGGCATATTTTATTTATTCCGGGAGTGTTTCTACAATCTGGCCCATGTTTGGTACAGCAAATCAGCTATTAGCAACAATAGCATTAACAGTTGGAACCAGTTATATAATAAATCGTGGAAGGGCAAAATACTCATGGGTAACAATACTCCCATTATTCTTTGTTGGTATAACAACAGTCATAGCAGGAGTTAAAAACATAATTAATATTTATTGGCCCCAAATATTTACTGAAGATAAACACATACAGGGCATTATTAACCTTACTCTGACTTTAGTAATTATGTTCTGCGTATTCTCAATAATATTTGACGCAATACCAAAATGGATAGCAGTTATAAGGGGTAAAAGAGCGTTGAAGGAGGAGAAATAAGATGTTTTATTTTCTTATTATTTTATTTTTGTAACTATGAGTATTCCCAACAATGTTCAATAAATAAATACCCTGTTGTATGTTAAATTGACCAATATTAATTTTATTATTTCCTTTTGTCAATTGTTCTCTTGATTCTGCAATGAATCTACCTTGGGTATCATATAAATTGATAATTACATTTTCTTTTTCAGAACAGTTAATTGTTAAATCTAAAGTATTACTTGTTAATTGTTGAATAACTACTTCAAAATCTGATTTAGAACAATTTGAAGCAACAGTTCTATGGTAAGTAAAATCACCATTAAAATCAACTTGTTTAATTCTGTAATATGTAGTTTTATTATTTAAAGAAGGGTCAATAAAGGAATAGTTTAAAATATTATTAGAATTTCCAGCTCCCATAACTCTAGCTATTTCTATAAATTTAAAATTTTCATAAGTTTTTTCAATTGCAAAGTAATTATTATTGGTTTCACTAGAGGTTGTCCATTCTAAAACTGTTTTTTCACCATCACAACTATTACTTATACTAGTCATTGAAACGGGGAGAGGTGGCGTACAGTCTAATGTTGCTCCGTTTGATAAATTCCAAGATAATTCAAAACCTACAGTACTTGCTTCCCAGTTATCTAGCATCATAACATACACCTCACCAGCTAAAACGTTCAATGGAGCTAAAAATCCATTTTCATTTGCACCACCTCCATATTCTCCGTTTTGTTCGATAACATCTGTTGCTGGAGCAACTAATCCAGTATTCCCATTAGCTATCAACTCAGTAGATGAACATCTAATTGGTACATCATTATTAAATGCTGGACATTGTAAAGAAGTATAAGGTCCCCATATTGCCCAATCATAATCTGTTGGCAAATTTGGTGTTATCTGAAATCCAATTATTCCATTTGTTGAAGAAGAAAATGCATACCAATTTGATTCGTTTTCTCCTCCATCAATACATGAATTCCATAAATTAGGTAATTCATTAAAACCGTAATTATTTGTTCCACCAATTAGTGTAGAATTACTGCATATTACAATAACTCCTTGACAATCCTCGGGATTAGATGTAGGGACTGATGCTGATGGTGTTGCGCTACAAGTAACTGTTGCAACCCAGCCTGAATATGTAGATGATCCATCGGAATAAAAACGAAAAGATAAACAACCTGAAGAATTTGAAGATGTTGCCTTAACATTTCCTAATAATGCATTAGTTCCTGAATAAACTCCAAGTATTGGAGCGCTAGCATTATCTCCATCGAATACATAAAAATATTCGAAACCACTTTCAATATCAAAAGATGTAAAATTAACATTTACGTATTGCCCTGCTGTTGATGGACAAATTGTTATTAATCCATTTTGGTTATTACCATAATCTGATGTGCCTCCTGGGTCTCTATAAGTATAACTATTACCACATAAAATTGTTGACGAAGCAAAACCAGTAGCCGGTTGAGTAATATCACAAGAAATAGTAATTGAAGAAACTGTTGAATAAGAAGTGCATCCGCTTGTTACGGCAGCTCTGAAGGATGTAGTTACTGTAGCTGCAAAAATATATGGATCTGTTGTTGCCCCTGCAATATTTGTCCAGGTGGAACCTCCATCTGTTGATTGTTGCCATTGAATAGTACCAGCACCTTCACCAGTTAATGAAAGCGATGTGTTTGTTGCAGCACATGAGGTATTAATTGATGAGGATGATGTACCAGCTACAGTTGCACATGAAGTAAAACAACTAATGGTTAAATTAAAACCAGCTCCAACTGTACTAAAATCTGAATAAAATAAAACGGTTAATGCCCCCGAAGCATCAGTTGATGTTAACGAGGGGATTGCTGTACCCATATAATATGTACCTAATAATGTTCCTCCAGTTCCAATTCCATTATACACACTTAAATAATCGCAACATGCTTCTCCGGAAGAAGTACCAGAAACCTGAATTTTATTCCCGGCAACGCTTGGATTAATAACAGTATAGCCATTACAACTATTTGTATAATTGCCTGCCGATCCACCAATATCATATAAATTTCCAGAACATATTGTATAAGAATTATTGCCAGATGATGGTACCTTCATTTCAACTGCTGAATATTTATAAGCTAATGTATATGTCATTGCAGCATTCGAATAATCATCAATTTTAAGATAATAATAGCCATCCGAAGGTGGAGCCCAGTTTAAGTATGCGGAACCAAGAGTTGATGCATCAAAACCACAGCCAACTGTTCCATCAATATACCATTGTTGTGTACCTGCAGAATTATACATCGTAAAATCTCCGTCATTATTTGTTGTTCCACCTACACCATCTGCACCACATAAAGAAAAATCATATCCATAAGTAGCAAACATATATATTCTATAAACTTTACAACCAGAAGCAGCAACACTTGAACTTGTAGTTTGCCATGAAGTGGTAGGAGTTATAGTAAAATCATATGAGGGTGGGGTTACGCATTGACTATATGTTTTAATATTTAATATAGAAAAATAGAATATTATGCAGATAAGAATAACTTTTCTTAAATTAATAAAGTTTACTTTACCCATATTTTAAATCTTTATCAATAAATGTTATAAAACATAGTATGACGTAAATATATGTTAAATATTTTCATTGTGCAAATAAATAATTTATTTATTTACACTGTATATAAATGCATTGTAGTTTTCTATTGCAAAAACAAGCAATAACCTAAAAATTATTATTTATATGTTGTAAATCGTATTTTATGATTAAAGAAATAGAAAAGTCAAAAAATATTAGTTCATTTTTTTAACTTAAAATAAGACCCTTGCAAAACTCCCCAAAAACAAAAAGATACGTCATTGCGAGGAACGAAGTAATCTTATTTACAGAGACATACAGATTCCTTCACTGCGTTCGCAATGAAGGAAATGGAGTTTTGCAATGGTCTAAAAATAGAATTTATTATTAAGAGTAACAGTATTTAATAATGATAGAATATTTTAATTTTAGATTGTAAACATTGAAGAATGATAACGCTATAGTTTATTGCGGATTATGTTTATATGCAAATGCTCGCATATTGCGAGCGAAAACAATAAATTAGCATTTTGCTAATTCTATAATTAAAAATACAAATATTTGTTTAAAATATTACCCTCTAAAATTTGCTTTAAGTGGTCTGAGTAATTCATTCAGACCATTTAATTCTATTTCGTACATTGTTTCTAACAATATACCTAATCTACCTTTGGGAAATCCTTTTTGCTTAAACCATACAATATAACTTTCGGGTAAATCACAGATTAAAGTGCCCTCGTATCTGCCAAATGGCATTTTTGTATTTACAATTTCAAGTAAAACTTTTGAGTCGCTAATTGGGACTTGCTCCATTTTTAACTATTGAATTTTGGAATGAAAATATTATTTGTTTTTTGTTCTAGATTCATCGCTATGCTCTGAATGACAAAAACTGGGATGTCATCCAGAACGAAGTGAAGGATCTGGACACGAATTAGATTCTTCGTCCGCCGCGGCGGATGCTCAGAATGACATTTTGGTTATGCGTTCTTCAAATAATTCACCAAGCCTTTTGCATCAAACACTGCCATTAGCTGATCGGGAAGAGTAGCGAATTTAAATATCTTGTTATCAATAGTAATTTCACCTTTTGCAAAATCAACTGAAGCTTTTGAGCCTTGATTGTATGCGTTTACAGCTTCGGGAACTACTAAAATTGGTAATCCCTGATTTACTGATGAACGATAGAAAATACGATTTACAGATTTGCAAATAACTGCTTTTACACCTGCTTCTGCAAGTCCAACTGCTGGATGCTCACGACTACTTCCGCAACCAAAATTATCACCAGCAAAAATAATATCATTTGCTTTTACATTTTCGGCAAAGCTTTCATCAAAACCTTTGAATAGATGAGGCATAATTCCGATTGCATCAGAACTGGTTACTGAGTATGTTAAATTGCCTGCAAACATCTGGTCGGTATTTAAATTATCGGCATCAGAATAGTTCCAAATATTTTCGGTTTTACGATTTTCACCCTTAGGAATTGATGTTGTTGTTGCAACATTTATCTCGGAAACAAACTTGTCATTAGCTTTTACACCTCTTGGATCGGTAATTTCGCCAGATAACGCAGAATAAGCTACAGTTGCAGGCGAAGCCAAATACACATTCGAATTTTTATTGCCCATTCGCCCAAGGAAATTTCGATTTGCCGTAGAAATTACATTAAATCCATCGGCTGGAATTCCTTGTCCCGTTCCCAGACATGGACCACATGAAGAAGCAAGAATTGTAGCTCCGGCTTTCATCAATTTTGTGATAGTTCCGTTTTCAATTGCCTGCATATAAATTTCTTTTGAAGCAGGAATAACCAATAATTGAAAATCTTTAGCAATCGTTTTTCCATCAAGTATTTGAGCTGCAATTTCTAAATCGTCCAAACGACCATTTGTACATGTTCCTATAACACCCTGATTTAACTTAACACCCTGAACTTCAGAAACTGCCTTCACATTTTCTGGACTATGAGGAGCTGCTACAACCGGGAAAATATCAGATAAATTAATTTCAATTTCTTTAAAATATATTGCGTCAAAATCTGCCCAAACCCTATTAACATTTTGGTTTCCAATAAATGCAGTAAGTACTTCATCTGCAGGGAAGACAGCATTTTTAGCACCCATTTCAGAAGCAAGGTTAGCTAAAGTCATTCTCGCCGAAACTGATAATGTTTTTACACCTTCGCCATGGTATTCTATTGACATATAATTGGCTCCGTCAGTTCCGAATTTGCCAATTATCCATAAGCTTATGTCTTTAGCATATACGCCTTTATTTAACTTTCCTTTAAGTGTTACTTTAATTGACTCGGGAACCCTGAACCATGTTTCACCTTTTTTCCAAAGACCAGCAGATTCTGTTCTGTCAATACCAGCTGCCATTGCATTAAAAGCTCCGGCTGTACAAGTATGGCTATCGCTACCAACTATAATCATCCCTGGTTTGGCGTAATATGACATAATTTGATGGCAAATACCATCACCGGCTGCATGGAACTTATTTATTCCCTGAGCTCTTGCAAAGGCTCTTATGGTCTCGTAATCATTTGCAAGTTTTGAATCAGTAGGAGGAGCATTGTGATCCAAAGTAATTAATAACTGATTTGGGTTAAAAACTTTTGTTCCGCCCATTTTTTCCCATGTTTTTTTAATACTTGCGGTATTGTCATGAGTTAAAACTAAATCAGGTTTTTTAAAAACTATTGCACCAGCAGGTGCTCCAAATATTTTTTCGGCAAATGTTTGTCCCATAATTTCAAATTATAATTAAAGTAGACCTCCGTTTTTGTATATATTTATTTGAACCTCGGTAAACTTATTAATATCAGCAGTTTTTTTGTTTTTAAGATTTGTTATTGTTCCTGCAGCCATATCAACCTTAACTGTATCGCCACTTTGAATATCTATCGATTTTAGTACTTCGGGATTATAACTCAAAATAGGTAAAGCTGCATTTATAGCATTACGCTCATAAATTGCTCCATATGATTCTGCGAGAATACAAGAAATTCCTAATGACAAGAAACAATCAACAGCTTGTTGACGTGAGCTTCCAGCACCAAAATTTTTAGAAGTAATTACAATATCGCCAGGTTTTGCTTTTTTTGCAAAATCTTCATAACCCTTTAAGTTATCAAAAGTATATTGTCCCATTTCTTTAATATCAGTGATAGCAAGATATCTGTTATGGAAAATCATATCAGTATCAATATCATCTTTTAAAATAACCCAAACTTTTCCTTCGGCAACCAAAGGTTTATCCTGTTTTACTTCCTTAACTATTTTTTTAGCTGCAACAGGATTCTTTGATTTTTCAAATAGGGTAGGGTTAACAGGAATATCATCAGGAGTTGTAATATAGCCTGCAATTGCAGAAGCAGCAACAACACCAGGGGAAGCAAGATAAACAAAACCTTTACCTTGTTTTCCTTCAAAATTTCTATTTCCTGTGCTAATTGTTACCTCGCCTGGGCCGTTTTGTCCAACCTGACCAGCAGCACAACCAGAACAACCTGCATTAGAAATCATGGCACCAGCATTTTTAAAAATCTGAATAAGACCTTCGTCTAATGCTTTTTTCCAAATATCGTCAGTAGCAGGAACAATTTTTAATACAACGCCTGGAGCTACAGTATTATTTTTTAGAATGTTAGCTGCAATTCTTAAATCTTCAATTCTACCATTTGTACAACTTCCAATTATTGCAGAATCAATTTTTTTACCTTTTTCATTTTGAACAGGAGAGTTGTCATGAGGTTTGCCTGGTAACGCAAGCATTGGTTTAAATGTATTAACATTTATCTCAATTATTTGTTCGTAAATTGCGTTTTCATCAGCAAGAGGTGCCTCGATTTTTTTTCCTGTTTTCTTTTCGCAATGATTATTTACTTCTTTATTTGGAGGGAAAAGGAAGATAATTGCACCCATTTCTGTAGCCATTGAGGCTATTGTTATTCTATCAGAAAGAGTTAATTTTTCTATTGCTTCGCCATAAAACTCAACAGAATAACCTAAAAGTTTATTTGCACCAAAAATATTTAGAAGATTTAATGCAAAATCTTTTGAAGAAACCTGTTTATCAAGTTTTCCAGTAAAATTTAATTTTATTGAAGGTGGAGTTTTAAACCAAAGTGAGCCTTTAGCCCATGCTGCTGCAATATCCTGATCGCCCATTCCCTGGCCGAAAGAACAAATTGCACCCATAATATTTGCATGAGAATCTGTAGAAACAAAAGTACTTCCTGGCCATGCTAATCCATTATCCATTGCTAAATGAGTTCCGATTCCTGCATCGATATCATAAATTTTAATATCGTTTTCGCGGGCAAATTCTCTGCAATATTGTTGGTTTGCAGCATATTTCTGATCAGAACCTGTAGGATTACAGTCAAATGTGAAAAAAGTTTTTGAAGGATCTTCAACTTTTAAACCGTTATCTACTAAATTTTTTACAACGTTTGCACCACCAAAATCGCGTGCAACTCTAGAGTCGATAAAAATATCAACAATATCACCAGCTTTAACGACAGATTGATTGCTATGTTTAGCAATTATTTTTTCAATTATAGTCATTGTATAATTTGTTATGATTATATTTTTAATCTCTCACGGAATGGCTCAAAAGTCATGAAATCAGCATGGTGAACAACATATGCTTCTGTTGTTCTTTTTACCATATTACCTTCACCAGCGTGGGTTGCAATAATGTGACAAACTTCTGCAGAAACACCGCACATTTCAGCTAATGAAACTCCTGAAAATGGGTGACGTAAATATTTACCGTAATTTCCTTGAACGGATTTGCCATCTTTTAATTCGTATTCAAGAAGCTTACCTACATCAGCAAGAATAGCACCTGCTATAAGTACATCCATGTTTACTGGCAAATCTGTTTTAAAGAATTTATTCATCTGATCGCCACAATCTTTTGCAACATGAACCACAGCTCGTTTATGACACATGAATGTTACTTTAAAATCAGGTCCACAGAGGAGAGTGAAGGGAATTGTATTTAAATCCTCTGGTCCGAGTACTGATTTTTGCAAAGCCAAAGCCCATGTTAACATTGTAGCTTCTTTTAGTTTTGCATCTTTAATCCAATCTAATTCTGGCCAAAGCGCTATTGCCTGATCTTTGTATTTTTGTTCTATATTTAGCATAAGTGGGTTATTTAGTTACTTTGTTATTACAGTTAATAGGTTACTTGGTTATTTAGTTAATCAGTTATTGAGTTAATAGTTTACTTGGTTATTTAGTTAATCAGTTATTGAGTTAATAGGTTACTTCGTTATTAAGTTTTACTTTTAATTTTTGCTGACTTTAAATATAGAATATATCCGTTTAGAATTTTTAAAATATTATGAATGTCATTTTTGAAGTTTGATAATTGTTCTTTATCAATATATTTCTCATCGAAAGCACATGTTAAATGATCTAATATTTCAAATAATGAACCTCTTGATTGTCTACAATACTGAATATTTTCTTGAAAATGAAATCTTCCAAATCCTTCTGCGATATTAGCTGTAACAGATCTGGATGCTCTTATTAATTGGTCGTTTAATTTATATTTTTCTTCATTTGGAAATCTTTTAACTAGCTCAGATATATTAATTCGAAGCTCTCTTGATTTTTTCCATACTTCCAATTCTTCAAAACTATCCATTCTTTGCTAATAGTTATTAAGTTACTTAGTTATTAAGTTACTTGGTTACTAAGTTAAAAAAGCTATTGGATTATCTAGTTAATAACTTATTAACTTCTAACCCAATAACTTTTTTTTTATTTTCAAATAACCTACAATTTAGCAATAATAGCATCAGCCATTTGACGAGTACTTGCAGCACCTTGGTTAATTACAGCCTGTGTACCTTTAAGTTTCATCATATCGTAAGCTCTTGTTTTACCTTCAGCAACAACTTCGGCAACTGCTTTTTTAATTTTTTCAGCAATTACAGTTTCGCCAATATGTTCAAGCATCATTACAGCTGAATTAATCATAGCAATTGGATTAACAATACTAGTTTCATAATCAGCATATTTTGGTGCAGAACCATGAGTCGGTTCAAATACACAAACACCAGATTCTGGGTTAAACTGAGCAGATGTTGCAAAACCTAAACCGCCTATTAATCCAGCGAAAGCATCAGAAACTATATCGCCAAACATATTACCGGCAACAATAACATTATAGTTTTCAGGATTTTTTGTTAACCACATTGTCATTGCATCAATATTTACATCTTCAACCCAAATGTTTGGATAATCTTTTTTACTCATTTCTTGAGCAACTTTTAACATCATGCCTGATGTTTCGCGAATTACGTTTGGTTTTTCGCAAACTGTAATTTTTTCGAACCCACGTTTTTTAGCGTATTCAAAAGCAGCTTTAACAATTCTTGTTACATATTTTTTTGTAAAAATTCTTGTTGATACAGCTAATTCTTCACCTGGACACCATGCAAAATTATCAACGAATTTTTTATGAGTCATTAATGCATCATAAACTTGTTTTGGAGGATTTGTCCACTCAACACCACCGTATAAACCTTCGGTATTCTGACGGAAAATCATAACATCAATCTGAGGCTCTTCAACACCACCATTTGCGGTACGTCTAATAAAATTTAATGGATTTCCTGTAAAAGTATGACAAGGACGCATACAAATATCAAGGTTAAAATGTTGTCTCATTGTAACAATAGGACTATAATATGTATAACCTTTTCCTTGTAATTCAGGTGCAAGCTCTGCAGCTGTTTTATCTTTAGGTTTTGAAGTAATTGCTCCAAATAAACCTATTTTATGTTCTTCTAATAATTTAATAGTACGATCGGGCAGTGGATTACCTTCTTTACACCATAATTCCCAGCCAATGTCGCCATTAACATAGTTAGCTTCAAATCCTGCTGCGTCTAATACGCGGATACATTCTTCCAATACTGATTTTCCTATGCCGTCACCTGGCATTGCTACGATAGTTCTTTTTCCCATGATATTTGATTTTAAATTATTTGCTTTTTTAAATTTAGGCAAAATTATATATTAGTTTTTGATTTAAATTAATGCAATTAATATTTCAAAACATATTAAAACCTATTTTAGAATATAATATCCATTAATATTGATATTTAAAAAAAGCCTGAAAGATTTTGCTCCAACAGGCTTTTTAAAATCTTATTACCAAATTCTTATTCGCTTATCTTTTGGAACAAATTTAGAGTCAGTTTCTTTTATATTAAATGCAGTGTAAAAATCATCTGAGTGATATACTGTTACATTAACTCTTGCAAGAGCAGGAGAGTGAACATCTTCTTTTAAACGGCGCATTAACTCCTGATCACGAATTTGTTGTCTCCAAATTTCAGCATACGAAAGATAAAATCTTTGAATAGGAGTGAAGCCATCAATTGCTTTTTCGTCACCTTTTAATGTTTTCTTAAATGCATCCATTGAAACCGAAACACCGCCAAAGTCAGCAATATTTTCTCCAACAGTTAATTCTCCGTTAACATGTAATGAATCAAGCATTTTAAAGTTATTATATAGTACAATTAATGGAGCGGTTTGTTTTTTAAAGTTTTCTACATCTTTTTCTGTCCACCAGTTTTCTAAATTTCCATCTTTATTATACTGGCAACCCTGATCATCAAAACCATGTGTCATTTCATGACCAATAACAGCTCCAATTCCACCATAGTTTACAGCATCATCAGCGTCTTTATTAAAGAAAGGAGGTTGGAGAATTGCAGCAGGGAAAACTACTTCATTCATATTTGGACTATAATATGCATTTACAGTTTGTGGAGTCATATCCCATTTTGCACGGTCTACTGGTTTATCAATTTCGGCTAACATTCTTTTAAATTCGAATTTATTAGCTGCAATAACATTTAACACATATGCTTGTTTTGAAATAGTTAAAGCTGAATAATCTCTCCATTTATCTGGATATCCAATTTTTAAATTTATAGTTCCTAATTTTTCAATTGCTTTAATTTTTGTTTCTGGTGTCATCCAGGTTAAGTTCTGAATATGTTCTTTTAATGAAACTTTTAAGTTTTTTACTAATTCAACCATTCTGGTTTTAGCTTCTGCAGGAAAGTATTTTTCTACATAAATTTTTCCAACAGCTTCGCCTAAATTTCCACTTGTTGATTCAACAACAGTTTTCCAACGATCTTTCATTTTTGTTTTTCCTGAAAGAACTGTTCCGTAAAAAGAAAAACGAGCTTTTTCAAAATCGCTATTAACATATGGTGCACAATCATTGATTAAATTGAAAGTAAAATACTCTTTCCACTCATTCATTGGAACAGATTTGATCATTTTACCAATTTCCTTAATGAATTCGGGTTGATTAATATTTATTTCTTTTAAATCTGCTTTGCCAATTTGAGTAAAATATGAGTTCCAATCAAAATCAGGAGATAATTTTTGTAATTCTGCTAAAGGCATTTTATGATAAAGTTTTTGTGGATCGCGCATTTCTAATCTAGTCATTGATGCCTTTGCCAAACGTGTTTCAATTTTCATAATGCCATCAGCAATTTTAGCAATTTCAGCTTCTTTATATTTACCTGTAAGTTTCATTAATGTTGAAATATATTTCACATATTCTTTACGAAGCATTTGTGATTGCTCGTCGTTACTTACATAGTAATCACGATCTGGTAAACCAAGTCCACCTTGCATTATCTGAGCAATAACCATGTTACTGTTTTTATCATCTTGTGCTCCATAAAAATAAAATAATGGAAAAATTTCCATTGAATGAAGCTTCACTATTTCGTTTAAAATATCTTTTGAATCTTTCATTGAAGCAATATCTTCGAAGAAAGGGGTGAGTGCTTCAAGTTTTTGTTTTTCAATACTTATTGTATCTAAACCTGATGAATAAAAATCGCCTATTTTTTGAAGTTCACTGCCAGGTGTTGCATCTTTTGAACTTGCTGCTTGTTCAAATAAATCTTTAAGCATAAGGGTGTTATCTTCTGCTAACTTATGAAAAGATCCATAAACTGAAAATTCTTCACTGATAGGATTATTTTTAATCCAGCTACCATTTGCATACTTATAAAAATCGTTGCCGGGAGCAACAGTTGTATCCATATTAATAGGATCAATTGCTTTTGTTGTCATATTATTTGTTTCAGTTTGATTTGAAGATTCTCCTGAACAGCCAGCTAATAAAGCAGCTACACCAGCAAAAAATAGAAAGTTTATTTTATAATTCATAATAGATTGTTTTCTCAAAACTAATGAAGTTTTTTATAAATTTTGATATGAAAAAACATAAGCAATTTTATTTTAGGATTTTTAAGAAATAGAAAGAATTTGGTTTGAGTTAATCAATTAGTTTTATTACCTAGTCCTCGTCTGTGACGAGGATTTAAAAAGGTAATTGCATTTGAAATGCCTTTAAATGATAAAAAATGTGCAGTTAAATCTGATATGAAGGTATTATTGAAAATAAAAAAGAACATCCTCGTTATAAACGAGGACGAGATGGAATATTTCAGAGTAGTTGAAAACTACTCTGAGTATTAGTAATGAACCATAGGACCTATAGTTAAATTTTAATTATTAAACCTTGGATTTACTACATTATTATAAATTGAGCCAAAAGTATAGCTTAAACCAATACTTACATAATAATTAAAACTTGTTGCAAGTTCTTTTTGTCGAAGTAACATTTCTTCCTGAGTTGCTCCACTTTTTGGCAATGATAACTGATTTCTGATAAAAGAATATGAACCATAAATATTAAAAGATAATCCTTTTACAATTCTTATATCTGCAGAAATATTAGTGTTTAAGCTGTTTTTTGAAAAGTCGTGAAAATAATTCTGACCACTTACAGAAATATTAATATTTCCCCATTTCTGAATTGTTTTAAATCCTATTGCTAAACTTTCTGTCAAAAGTTTTTCATTTGTTTTGTTATAAATGGTAGTATCGATATAGTCATTATGCTTATAACCGGCAGTATATCTAAATGTTAATTGCTTTCGTGATGATTCAGAATAAGGAAAAATATTATATTCAATAGCTGGATAAACAAAATACCCTAATTTAAGATTACTATAAGTTGAGTAATTAGAGCCTACTGTCATTCCTGCAGACCAATGATTTGTTAAACTTTTTACAATTAATGCTGAACTATAAAGTGATTTGTTATATGAAAAATAAGTTTCATCTGTCATATCATATTTTTGTTCGTTATAATTATGCCCAACATAAATTTCGTATTTCCACTTTTCAGTAACTCTGTTGATAGACAAATTAGAGTTTATACTAATATTATGATATGATTTCTCTGCATTTACCCAAGCTGATGAACCTAAAGTAAAAACCCAGCTATCCCATTTATCTTTTACTTCGGCAGAAACTGCAGGTGCATCATATTTTATTGAAATATCTTTTATTAAATTTGTTTTTGCAACAAACCTAATAAGCCCTACTTGTAAATAATGTAAAAAATCAGTTCTAATTTCGTCGGTAGTATTATTGACATTAGTAGCAAATATTATTGTATCATTCATTCCTGTATAATCTTTTTGTCCGGTAAAAAATAATTTATATTCCTTTCCACCACTTCCAGAATATTGATATGAGACTAATACGTGTACCTGAGCTTCTTTTGGATCACGAACATAATTCACATATGTTACTTCTCTTTTAATAAATTCGATATCACAATCTGTACATTCAATAAATAAATTTAATGCATCGGTTCTGTTTTCTTCCTTTACTGTAGTTTGTGAGAACAAAAGTCCCGAAAAAGATAGATATGTTAATAACAATATTATTTTCTTCATTTTAAAAAGTTTTGCAACAAAAATAACAAAGAAAACTTCAAAATATTGTTAAAAAGAAATAAATACAAATAAAAAATCCCAACTGGGAGGTCGGGATTTTTAAAACTTATTTGAACAATATTATTCTTCTGTTTTCTTTTCTACAGAAGTACTTTTGTTTTGTATTTTAAATGTTATGACTTCTGTTTTTTTGTTAAAACCAGCCATTATAACATCATTTGGCTGTGGCGAATTTTTAATTATAATTTCTGCCATCGGGTCTTCGAGATATTTTTGAAGTGCACGTTTAAGTGGGCGAGCTCCAAATTGAACATCAAAACCTTTGTCGGCAATAAAATCTTTTGCCTGAGCTGATATTTTTAATTCGTAGCCCATTATTTTCACTCTGTTATAAAGACCGATAAGTTCGATGTCGATTATCTCGTGAATATTTTCGCGTGAAAGTGAATTAAACATAACAACATCGTCAATTCTATTTAAAAACTCGGGTGCAAATGCTCTTTTTAATGCATTTTCGATTACTCCTTTTGCATGATCGTTAAACGAATCCTTTTTAGCGTTTGTCTCAAATCCAACTCCACGACCATAATCAGAAAGCTGACGGGTTCCAATATTCGATGTCATAATAATAATAGTATTTCGGAAATCTACACGACGACCTAAACTATCTGTTAATCTACCTTCATCTAAAACCTGTAACAATATATGGAATACATCAGGATGAGCTTTTTCAATTTCATCTAAAAGAACAACAGAGTAGGGGCGACGACGCACTTTTTCTGTTAATTGACCACCTTCTTCGTATCCTACATATCCCGGAGGAGCTCCAACTAAACGCGATACAGAGAATTTTTCCATGTACTCGCTCATATCAATACGAATAAGATTTTCGGCATTATCAAATAAATACTCTGCAAGAACTTTTGCTAATTGGGTTTTTCCAACTCCAGTCGGACCAAGAAAAACAAAAGTTCCAATAGGTTTGTTAGGATCTTTTAAACCAGCACGGTTTCTTTGAATTGCTTTAACAATTTTCTGAATTGCATCATCCTGACCGATAACTTTTCCTTTAATTTCGTCGAGCATTTTTAAAAGTCGCAAACCTTCAGCTTGAGCAATTCTTTGAACAGGAACTCCGGTTTGCATAGCTACAACTTCAGCAACATTATCTTCAGAAACAGTCTGACGATGTTTGCTCATATCTTTTTCCCATTTAACTTTTTCTTCTTCAACAGAATCTAAAAGTTTCTTTTCCTGGTCACGAAGATTTGCAGCTAATTCAAAATTCTGATTTTTTACAGAACTTACTTTTTCCTTTTTAACAATTTCAATTTTCTTTTCTAAATCAATAATTGTCTGTGGAACATGAATATTTGAAATATGAACACGTGAGCCGGCTTCGTCTAAAGCGTCGATTGCTTTATCCGGTAAATGTCTGTCGGTAATATAACGGTTTGTAAGTTTTACACATGCTTTAATTGCATCATCTGTATAGCTAACATTATGATGATCTTCGTATCTCTCTTTAATGTTATTTAGAATTTCATATGTTTCCTCAACAGAAGTTGGTTCAACCATTACTTTCTGGAAACGACGTTCTAAAGCACCATCTTTTTCAATATACTGACGATATTCATCTAATGTTGTAGCACCAATACATTGAATTTCGCCACGAGCCAAAGCAGGTTTTAACATGTTAGCAGCATCTAAAGAACCACTTGCACCACCAGCACCAACTATAGTGTGAATTTCATCAATAAATAAAATAACATTATGATTTTTTGCTAATTCATTTAAAATAGCTTTTACTCTTTCTTCAAATTGTCCACGATATTTTGTTCCAGCAACAATTGATGCTAAATCTAAAGTAACAACTCTTTTTCCAAACAAAACACGTGATACTTTACGCTGAATAATACGAAGAGCTAAACCTTCTACAATTGCAGATTTACCTACGCCTGGCTCACCAATTAAAATAGGATTATTTTTTTTACGACGACTAAGAATTTGTGCTAATCGTTCAATTTCTAATTCTCTTCCGGTAATTGGATCAAGGCGACCTTCTTCAGCAGCTTTTGTTAAATCAACTCCAAAATTATCTAAAACAGGAGTTTCTGATGTTGATTTTCCAGCGCTAGGATTTCCTTTTCCAGCAGCACCATAACCAGATTTTTCTTCCTCATCGCCATAATCATCACCTTGATTTTTTGGTGCTTCGCCTTGCATTATTCCCTTAACGGTAGGATAATCGATATTATATTCTTCTAATAAAGTAGGAACAAAAGAATTATCATCTTTTAAAATAGCAAGAAGTAAGTGACCAGTATCGATAACTGAATTTTTTAAAGATTTGGCTTCTAAATAAACCAACTTTAATACTCTTTCAACATGCTTTGTTAAAGGTAAATTATCGGCTTCAGTCATTTTTAAAGCGTCAGAAGCTTTAATTCTTTTTTCAATAGAATTCCTAATATCGGTTAAATTAACACCCATTGATACTAAAATATCTATTGCAATACCTTCACCATCTCTTAATAAACCAAGAAATACGTGTTCTGTTCCAACTACATCATTACCAAGCCTAACAGCTTCTTCTCTGCTGTACGACAAAACATCTTTAATTCTTTGTGAAAACTTTGAATCCATAATCACATTTTTTTGTAAAAATTCAACATTATACAATCAACCAAATGTACTTTACACTTTGTAAAGTTAAGCATTTTCAATATATCAATTATAAACACGGTAATGTTAATAATTAGGCTGCTAAAATTTTTTATTACAATTAAGAAAAACTACCTTAGTGCTTTCATTTTAAAATGAATAAAACATTGTTATTTAATTGATTAAAAAATAGTTCTAAAGAAATGATTGAAGGCGAAAGAATTTTAAGAGTAAACATTGAGGAAGAAATGAAGAGTTCATATATCGACTATGCGATGTCGGTTATTGTTTCAAGAGCTCTTCCAGATGTTAGAGATGGATTAAAACCAGTACACAGAAGAGTTTTATTTGGAATGAACGAGTTGGGAAACGGTTCAGGTAAACCTTATAAAAAATCTGCAAGAATAGTTGGAGAAGTACTTGGTAAGTATCACCCTCATGGTGACACATCAGTTTATGATGCAATGGTTCGTATGGCACAACAATGGTCGTTACGTTATCCATTGGTTGACGGACAAGGAAACTACGGCTCTGTTGATGGTGATAGTCCAGCTGCAATGCGTTATACAGAGGCAAGATTAAAAAAAATCGCTGAAGAATTATTAGCCGATCTTGAAAAAAATACTGTCGACTTTAAATTAAATTTTGATGATACACTTGAAGAGCCAACGGTTCTTCCTGCTAAATTTCCTAATTTATTAGTTAATGGTGCTTCGGGTATTGCTGTTGGTATGGCAACAAACATGGCGCCGCATAATTTAACAGAAGTAATAAATGCAACTATTGCTTTTATTGAAAATGAAGAAATTACAATTTCTGAACTAATTCAATATATTAAAGCTCCAGATTTTCCTACTGGTGGTCTAATTTATGGATACCAAGGTGTAAAAGAAGCTTTTGAAACTGGTCGTGGTAGAATTATCATGAGAGCAAAAGCTAATATTGAAACTGAAGGAAATCGTGATCTTATTGTAATTAACGAAATTCCATATCAGGTAAATAAAGCTGAATTAATTAAAAAAATTGCTGAATTAGTTAACGAAAAGAAAATTGAAGGTATTTCAAACGTTAATGATGAGTCTGATAGAACAGGAATGCGTATTGTTGTTGATCTTAAAAAAGATGCAAACGCAAATGTTGTTTTAAATACTCTTTTTAAACTTACGTCTCTTCAAACTTCTTTTTCAGTAAATAATATATGCCTGGTTAAAGGTAGACCTAAACAACTTAACCTAAAAGAACTTATACACTTTTTTGTTGAGCATAGACATGAAGTTGTTATTAGAAGAACACAATTTGAATTAGAACAAGCAGAAAAGAAAGCTCATATTTTAGAGGGCTTATTAATTGCGCTTGACCATATTGATGAAGTTATTAAGCTTATTCGTGCTTCAAAAACAGTTGAGGAAGCTCGCGATGGCTTAATTGCAAACTTTGGATTAACAGAAATTCAATCAAGAGCTATTCTTGATATGCGTTTACAAAAACTTACCGGTTTAGAACGCGAAAATCTAAAGAAAGAATACGAAGAATTGATGAAGCTTATTGATTATTTGAGATCCATATTAGCAGATGTAGATCTTCGTAAGACAATTATCAAAGAAGAACTTGTTGAGATTCGTGATAAATTCGGTGACGTAAGAAGAACTGAAATTATATACGCTTCAGAAGATTTTAATCCTGAAGATTTCTATACCGACGAAGATGTTGTAATCACAATTTCTCATTTGGGTTATATTAAACGTACAGCTTTAACTGAATACAGGGTTCAAAACAGAGGAGGAATTGGTTCAAAAGGAAGCGAAACACGTGACGAGGACTTTATAGAACATGTTTACATCGCTTCAATGCACAATACTTTACTTTTATTTTCAGAAAAAGGTAAGTGTTTCTGGTTAAAAGTTTATGAACTTCCTGAAGGAACCAAAGCTTCAAAAGGTCGTGCAATTCAGAATATTCTCAACATTGATCCGGACGATAAGATAAAAGCATATGTTCATGTAACTAAGCTTGATGACGAAGATTATATAAAGAATCACTTTATTGTACTTTGTACAGTAAAAGGTATTATTAAAAAGACAACTCTTGAGGCATATTCAAGAAGAAGATCAAATGGTATTATTGCTATTAATATTCGTGAAGACGATCAATTGTTAGAAGCTAAATTAACTAATGGTAGTCACGAAATTATTCTTGCAAACCGTGGTGGTCGTGCAATTCGTTTTAACGAATCAAAGGTTAGACCGATGGGAAGAAGCGCAACAGGAGTTAAAGGAATTAAACTTGTTGATCCTATTAATGGCGGTGTAGTTGGAATGGTTTGTATACAAAATGAATCTGAAGATTTATTAGTAGTAGCCGAAAACGGTTACGGAAAACGTTCTAAATTAGCCGACTATCCAATGACCAACAGAGGTGGCAAAGGTGTAAAAGCAATGAACATTACCGAAAAAACAGGTAAATTAATTGCAATTAAAGGCGTTATGGATTCTGACGATTTAATGATTATTAATAAATCGGGCATAACTATTAGAATGGCAGTTAAAAACCTTAGATTACTTGGTAGAGCTACTCAGGGAGTTAGATTAATTAATCTTCGCGAAGGAGATGCCATTGCATCAATTACTTATGTTGAAGCTGATGAGAATGCTGAAGTTGTTGAAATTGATGGTGAATTATTAGCCGAAGAAATTATTGAAGGAGCAGAGACTGACGAAGTAGATGATATCGAAGATGCCGAAACTGATGAAGTAGATGAAATAGAAGAAGTTGAAGGCGAAGAAAACGATGAAGAAGTTGATGGCAAAGATTTTGATAATGAACCGGAAAAATAAAAATTAATTTAAGTATAATATAAATTTCTTAACAATGAAAAAATTACATTTAGTAATCCTAATTTTAGTCGCAACATGCAGTTATACGTATAGTCAATCGTGTAGCTCGTGTAGAGTGAGCTCCTTTAACTATCTTAAATACTCTGAGTTAGACAAAGCTAAAGAGACTAGTGATTTTTGTATTACATGCGAAAAAAGTAAAACAGATCCTAGAGTTTGGTATTACAGAGGAATGATTTATCAAAACATTCATACCAATAAGGAATTCAAAAAACTTGATGCAGAAGCAGCTGACAAAGCTTTTGATGCATATAAATCTGCTTTAGTTTACAATTTTGTTGATCCAACCTTACAAAAACTTGATATCATTAATAATCAGGCAGATCAAATGAAGTTTTTTACAGCACTAAATGATCAAAAAACAAAATATGTTGATACTGAAATGTTAATGGATATTTTAATGAATCAATATCCTGCTTTAGCAAACATATATGTAAACAGAGGTGTAGAAGAATATCAAACAAATAAAAACTACGAAAAAGCTTATAAATATTTCGAAAATTCGTTATTTGTTTCTGGTATGTCAATGAAAATTGATACTGCAGTAATTTACTATTGTGCACTTGCTGCTCAAAAATGTAAAAAATATGACGAAGCAAAACAAATGTTTGAAGTTTTAATAAAACTTGGTTACGGTGGCAATGATAAAGAAAGAGTAGGAAACTATTTCTTTTTAGCTGATATTCTAAAAACTAAAGGAGATACTGCAAAGTATATTAGTACCTTAAAGAAAGGTATCGAAAAATACCCAAATGAAAGCACTCCTCTTGTAGTTGAATTAATTAACTATTACTTAAGCTTTAATGATGTAAAAACATTTGATTATTCATACACAGACGCTGCTGGTGTTGTTGTAAAAGAATCAGCTACAAATACTTGGGAAAAAACTATAGTAGTTAAAAAAGGGACAGTACTTACAGTAACAGCTAATCTTAAAATAGGAAGTCAAATTAAAATTGAATTTTTATCTGAAGGTAAGTCGGTAAAAGTAGCTGAAGGAAATGGTGCTAATGCAAGCGCTACATGTACATATACAGCAACTGATAAAGACAAGAAAATTGTTTACAAAATTAATTCAACACCAGTTTATGTAAACAAAACTAACGAGGCTATCAGCTACCTAGAATTAGCAACTAAAAATAGTCCAGAAAATGCAACTTACTGGTTTGCTCAAGGTAGTTTATATGATGCAAACCTAAAAGATACAGTTAAAGCTGTAGCCTCATATAAGAAAGCTATTGAGCTTAATCCAAAGTATTTTGAGCCAAACTATAACATGGGTGCTCTTTACTTCAACGAAGGTGCCGAAATGCTTAATTTTGCAAACCAAATTACTGATGACGCTAAATATAAAGTAGCTAAAGCTAAAGCAGATGACAAATTAAAAGAAGCAGTACCATATTTAGAAAAAGCACATGAAATTCTGCCTACTGATTTACAAACAATGGAATCACTTAAAAATACATACTATAGACTTAGCATGTTAGAAAAAATGGAAGCCATTAAAAAAGAATTAGACGCAGCAAAAAAATAAAAATAAAAAACCAAAGTTAAATGGGAGAAAGCATTGTTTTCTCCCATTTTTATATAATTAAACTAACACTTCAATATATGAAAAGAATATGTTTCATTATCATATTGTTATCAGTTAATATTTTTTGTTTTTCTCAGAAAATTAATATTGAAGATATTCTATCTTATTTAAAAGCCGGAAATGCTGTAAAGGCAAAAGAGACATCAGACCTATCAATTAATGATAAGGATTTAATTACAAATCCTAAAACCTGGTATTATAGAGCAGTTACTTATCATTCTATTTACGAAAGTGATATTAAAGAAGTTAAAGCGCTCTCGCCACAACCATTATTTGAAGCATATAATTCATATGTAAAATCGATGCAACTAGATACTAAAAAGGAATTTAATGGTGATATTATTAAGGCCTTAAATATTGCCTCGTCACAATTTGTATATGAAGGTATAAATTACTTTAATGCAAAGGATTACATAAATGCATTATCAAGTTTCGAAAACAATTTAGCTATAAATAAATTACCTGCAATTAACCAAATTGATACAATTGTAATTTATAATGCAGCACTATCAGCAGAAAAGTCTGGTAACAATAAACTAGCTATTGATTATTATAATCAACTAATTAAACTTGAATACGGCGGAGCAAATACAAGCCTTGATTTAGCAAAGCTTTATAAAAAAGAAAATAGAATTAGTGAATATATTCTTACGTTAGAAAATGGAATTAAAGCAAATCCTACAGAAGATATTGGACTGATAACTGAATTTGTAAACTATTATTTAGAAATTGGAAAGAACGAAGAAGCAATGAGTTATGTTGATAAAGGCATCTTTCGCGAACCTAAAAATCAAGGATTTCATTTTGTAAAAGGCAGTTTACATGAACAAAAAGGAGAGTATACAAAAGCGGAAACCGAATATTTGAAAGCAATTGAAATTGATTCTGTTTACAATGATGCACTTTTTAATTTAGGAGCATTATATTTTAATCAGGCAACAGACATTATAAAAGTCGCAAAAACTAAAGATGAGCAAGCAAAATCATTCGCATTATATACAAAATCTCAGCCTTTATTAGAAAAAATCGATTTTTTAACACCTGGTGATATACAGATAATGAAGATGTTAAAAACAATTTACACGTTACTTAAAATTGAGAGTAAACTTATAGAAATCAACAAAAAGTTGGATAAATCACAATAATAAAGTAATTTTATATCTTTAAATAGCAGTATTTTATATGAGGACGATAGGGTTAATTTTTATTTCATTTGTATTTATCTCATATTCAGTTTTTTCACAAACTGGAACAAAACCAAGCAAAGGCGAGGACTTTATTAAACAAATTGAAGGTAAGCTAGATAAAGCTAAAATTACAATTGATAAAAATTGTGCAGATATTAATGGTAGCAAAAGTGCCGACAACTGGTTTTTAAAAGGTTATATTTATACAGAATTAGCAAAATCTGAAGTCTTCAAAAAATCTACCCCAAATGCTGCAAAAGAAGCTTTAAAAGCTATCGAAAAATGTAAAGAACTTGATACAGAAAATAAACTTAATTCAGACTGCATTAATGTTTTATTCGATTTAAGTACAATGTTTTACAATCAAGGCATTAATTTTTACAACTCTGCTTTAAAAACCAATACTCCAAATGAATATGCTTCAGCATTAGAAAATTTTGAAAATTTCTTTGAGTCTGTTAAAACATTAGGAAGCGATCAGGCAATTGTCGATCACTTAATCGAAACCAGCAAAATAAATAAAAATGCAATTGTTGTTTATACCGGATATTGTGCTCAAAAAAGCGGCGACAAAGAAAAAGCAAAAAAATATTATTCCCAGATTGTTTTAATTAACGAAACAAATATTGAAAAAGCAAAACAAGCCGGAACACCATTGGGATATATTTATTATTCAGATTTGCTTATAAATACAGGCGATACAGCAACTGCAAAACTGGTAATAGATAAAGGAGCTAGACTTTACCCAGATAACTCTGATGTAATTATGGCAGCTATTGATATTTTTGGTAAGGCTAAGAAAGTTAGTGAAATGGCAGATTTTATTCAGGCTGCAATACTCAAAAACCCTACAAATGCTAAAATGCTTGTTGTTTTGGCTGGTGCATTTAATAGTATTTCTAAAGATTATGCAAAAAAAGGATATCAGGCTACATCAATTGAATATCGCGATAAAGCTGTAAAAGCATATGAAAAAGCATTATCGTTAAAACCGACTGATAATCAGTTATTATTTAACATTAATTTCAACTTAGGTGTATTATATTATAATCCTGCGGTTACTGCTTATAAAATCAGGACAGATGCAAATAAACAAGAATATGAATATTTGTTTAAAAAATCAGTCCCATATTTAGAGGCGGCTTATAAAATCGATACAAAAAATCGTAATGTAATGACTATGTTAATGAAAGCTTACCAAACTTTAAACGAGACTGGAAAAGCTGAAGCTATAGAGAAAGTGCTTTATAAATAATTATTCACAATCGTGATTTTTACTGTATCAAAAGCGCATTACAGAACGTAAAAACATGAAGAAAATTTCTGTAATGATTAAAGCAATTATTTTCTTTTTAAGTTTTTATTTTTTAAACGCAATTTCGTTTTCGCAAACTGCTATAGAGAATTATCAGAAATTTTTAAAATCTGGTGATTATATAAACGCAAAAAAAGAAATAGACAATGCTGCAAATGATCCATTAAACTCAAAAGTTGCGAAGATATGGCTTTGCAGAGGCGAGATAAACTCTTTATTGTATACACATAAACCAGCAGAAAATCCTGGAAGTATAGAAATTGCTTACATGTCAGTAATGAAAGCAAGCTCATTGGATACAAAAAAGGAATTATCTAAAGACATTGCTGTACAAATAAAAACAATTTCGCAACTATATTTTAATAAAGGAGCTACAGAATTTAATAATAATAAGTATACAGTTGCATTACTTTCATTTGAAAGATCGGCAGACGTAGGAAATCTTATAAATCCTTCAGTTGCAAATCCAGAAACATATTATTATGCTGGAATATCTGCAGCACTTGCAAATAATGTTGATAAAGAGAGGAAGTATTTATTACAGCTTTCAGCCCAAAATTACCCTAAAGTGGAAGTGTATAACTATTTAGCTGATTTGTATAAATCCGAAAAAAACAATTCCGGTGCAATTGAAGCATATAAAAAAGGAATTAATTTATTTCCAAATAATTCATACATACTTATTGTGAATATTGTTAAACTTTTTTTAAATTTAGGTTTAACCTCTGAAGCACTAGAGTATTTAAAAAAAGGAACAGCTTTAAATCCAACTCAGGCCGAATTATTTAATTTACAGGGAAGTTTGTTTACTCAGCTAAAACAGGATAATGATGCTAAACAAAGCTATGTAAAGGCAGTAGAGTTAAATCCGAATCATCCGGATGCAGTTTATAATTTGGGAATTATTTATTATAACAGTTCAATAAATCATTTAAAAACTGCAGATTCATTTGTGAATTCAAATCCCGAGAAATATAACAGCGAAAAAGAAATATTTTTAACCGAAATAAAAAAGGCAGCACCATTATTAGAAAAAGCGCTTGAACAAGATGGGAGCAATAAAAATACTATGATTTGCCTTTTGGATATTTATAAACGGCTTCAAAGAAAGGAGCTATACGATAAACTCAAAATTAGATTTAGTTCAACAAAATAAATGGGAGAATACAATAAATATAAAATCTAATTCGTTATAAAGCTATTTAACATAATATAAATTATGAGACAATTAAAGATTTTGTATATTGCTGATTTTGTGGTATTTTAATAGTTGTATGAATAATAATATTTAATTGTTAAGCTCTGCTATATTTGCCTGTAGAATTAAAAATAAATCAAGATTTTTTAAAATTAATCTTTAACTACTTTCACAAAAGTTGAACTTAAATCATTAGTTATAACTTTAAAGAAATAAATTCCTTCAGCATAATTTTCAATATTAATTTCATTTTCGCCTTTTATAGATACTGTTTCAATAACCTTACCTATGGCATCTATAATAATAACTTTTTCGAGTTTTTGGGATTTTGACTCAATTTTGATTAAACCCGATGTTGGATTTGGATATAATGTAATTGTATTATTTTCTATTGAAATATCATCTGTACCTGTTGTTGCACAATTAACCAAAATATCGTAAGAACTACCACTACCATCATCTGCGTCAACAACAATATAATAAGTATTTCCGGCAATAGCATTAGCATAAGTTGCTGATGATGAAGAAACTATTCCTAAACAATCTGTAGGATCGCAACTTCCAAGAATATAAACGTCTAAATCGCCTGTAAAATTTGAAATTGTTGCTGTAATTGTACCGTTTGCACTAGGAATTATAGAATGAACTCTTTCTGGTCCTGTTTCTGTCCATGTATTACAACCATATGTTCCAATTAATGATGTAGCTGTTGAACTGGTACCTGTATATATTATTCCACAATTTAATGGAATTGCTGCACTACAGTCCAGTGTTTGAGTTGGTGAATCCAGACAATCAGGCAAACCTATACCACCTGCAGCTGTAAGTTCCGCCAAACCCATACTGTTAATTTGAGAAAGAGTAAGATGTGTTCCTTGTCCCATTCCAGATTGTGGAAAAACAACATAATCTATTATTTGTAAAGATGTTCCGCCAGTTTTCGGACTACTATTTAAACCTAATGCAGAAGCTAAAAACATAGAACCTTCTCCTAATTTTCCCACAGGGCCACCATCTGCAAAGTATGCAAAACTTGTGTTGCCATTTGTTGTATTTTTTGCATATACCAAATCACCCAATGAAATATTTCCTAACGATAGTAATGCAGATGGTAATGCGATAAAAGGAATATTTTCTGAATCGACATATCGTAGTGGATTTGAATTTGAATAGCCTGATTGGACCAACGATGTTGATGAAACATACATTCCAGGATATGGATCTCCGGCACCTTGAATAATCGGATCTCCGTTTACATCAGTAACAATTCCCCACCAATTCCCAGGATATCCGGCATTTGCGGTCCAGTCAAGTCCAGAATTACTTGGCCCATAAGCTCTGGGACAACCATCAGCATCAACAGCAAATTTGGCTCTAAAAAGAATTGCTCCGCTCTGATTATGTGTGTATACATCAAAATTTTCGATTGTTGTTAAATATGTAAGATTGCAATTTAACTGGCAAAAGCCAACATTTAATGCACAAATTACAACAACAAATATTAATAATAGCTTAAATTTCATTAATAAATAATTAGTTTGATATCAAGCAAATATAATAAACTTAAACTATTTCAAAAAAAAAGCTATCCTTTTCAGGATAGCTTTCAACAAATATTAGAAAAAGATTTATTACTGTATAACTTTTACTTTTACAGCATTTAATCCTTTTTTTCCATTTTCTACTTCAAATTCAACTTTGTCATTTTCGTTAATTGAGTCGATAAGACCGGTTTGATGTACAAAAATGTCTTCGCCAGTATCAGATTGTTTAATAAATCCAAATCCTTTTGTGTTGTTAAAAAACTTTACTACTCCTTCTTTCATGTTATTTTAAATTAAAATTGGTAATTCTTTTGTTTGAGTTTTATTAATAATTTGTAAAAGTACATAATAACTGTTTAAAAAACAAAATAATGTGAAACTTTGTTTTTTTTATTTTTTATAATCAGTTAAACGTCATGTTTTTAATTTACCTTACAACTCTTACATCTACTGCATTCAGGCCTTTTTTGCCTTTTTCAACCTGAAAAGTAACTTTATTATTTTCTTTAATTGTATCAACGTGACCATTGATATGTGTAAAAATACTTTCTTGAGTTACAGAATCTCTTATAAATCCGAATCCTTTTGAATCATTAAAAAAGGTAACAATGCCAGTTCTTATTAAAGAAGCCTCTTCGCCTTCTTCACGTTTTGCAATACCTATTTGAATATGTTCTGCTTTAACTTTTATTTTTCTGCTTGGATCTGGAGGTGTTGATGTTATTACTCCGTTTTCATCAACATAAGCAATCATACTATCGAAGCTTCCATCACTGGCATTAGCTTTTCTTTCTTCTTTTCTTTGTTCTTTGTCCTTACGCTTTTTTTGTCTGTTCTTTTCTTTTTCGCTTTTATTGAAAGTTTGCTGAGATTTTGCCATTCTTTTTTACTAATCTTTAAATGAATAATTATTAAGTGGCAAAGGTAATACAAATAAGTAAGAATACTATACTTTTGACTGCTTATAAGTTAAAGATATTAATAAATAAATAACAAACTAAAAATAAACAGGCTCCCTTTGAACTTTTTTCTTTTAATTAATTACTTTAGCGAATAATAGCACCTTTGAGGCGAAAATATTTTGCCTTCAGTAATCAAACTTTTTATTGCTTTATCAACTTCTTTTTTATCAATACCTGATGCTTCGGCAATTTCACCTCCTTTTAAAGGTTTACCAATTTTTTTCATTGATGCTAATACTTTTTCTTTAATATCCATGTTAATAATTTTTAAGGTTTGTAAACATAAAATTATAAAATAATTAGTTGTTTTCACTAACTTCGCTAAATATTTTTTAAATCCTTTATTTATGGAAGAATTACAAAACAAATACGACAAAAATTTAAAAACCAAAGGCGCTGGTTGTCTTGGTGCAACTTTATTAATTAGTATAATAGTTGTTTTCTTAATTATTATATCCTTTGCCTCTTACCAGTATTATAATGGATTAGTTGAACGCGAAGGAATGGTAAATAAACAATGGGCACAAGTTGAAACACAATACCAGCTTCGTGCTGATTTAATTAACAACCTTGTTTCTACAGTTAAAGGTTATGCAACTCACGAACAAACAACACTAACAGGTGTAATTGAAGCTCGTTCAAAGGCTTCTTCTATAACAATTAGTCCTGAAAATTTAAATGATGAATCAATACAAAAATTCGAAGCAGCTCAAGGTGAATTAAAGTCAAGTTTGCAACGTTTAATGGTGGTGGTTGAGCAATATCCTAATTTGAAAGCAGATCAGAACTTTATAATGCTTCAAACAAAACTTAGTACAATTGAAGATGGAATTGCTAAAGAACGTAGTCTATACAATGAAGTTACAATGGAATATAATGTTGCTATAAGAAAGTTCCCTCGTAATATTTTCGCATCATTATTTGATTTCGATGCAAAAGCATATTTTAAAGCTGCTGCTGGTGCAGAGAAAGTTCCTGAAGTAAAATTCTAATTATTATAATCTTACATAATAAAAAAAACCTCAAAAGAGTTAACTTTTGAGGTTTTTTATTTTATCTTCTTATTATTACAAGAGTTGCTCCGTATCCATATTCCTGGAAAGATGCATCATGAAATTGCAAATGCTTGTATAATTCTTCAAGTTGCTTTCTTAAAGCCATTTTTAAAGTTCCGTTTCCAATACCATGAATAAATACAATTTGATTTACACTTTTATCCTGAATAGCGTTTTCTAATTCATATCTAAATTTAGATAGCTGAATTTCCAGCATTTCTGAATTTGACATTCCCCTAATCTGATCTACCAGCTCGTTAATATGTAAATCAACTTCAATCAATGTTGGCTCTGGTCTTTTCTTAAACCTTTTAGAAATATCGGGTTCAACAATTTCTTTTACAGAAATTATATCAGATATATTTTTGAATGTTTCTTTTACTTTTTCGTTATCACTAAAATCAGTTTCTAATTGAATTAACCAAGCCTTAAAATCAAAATATTCATTATCTTTAAAAGTACTGTCGGTTAATAATTTAAATGACTTTATTTTAAGTTCTTCATCAATTATATTTTCGGTTTGATAAATACCCTTTTTGAATTTTATTGCTTGTACAGTAATGCTTTTTAATGCCGGATATGACTCTTTTGCTATTTTTGAAATATTAATTTTTTCATAACTATCTGCTTGGCCTGCATCAAGTAAAGCATGATCATTACCTTCACAAATTCCTATTGAATACAACAAATCGTAATCGGAATCATTTATTAAATAAACACTTACCCCCTCTTCTCCATCTTTTTTACCTTTTTCGGGAACAAATGCTACAAAAATTTTATCATCTTCTTTAGAAGTGCTTTTAGGAAATTCAGTTATTGTTTTATCTGTGTTATATTTCTTTTTATCAGCATCTTGATGAACAGGGAAGTCATCTTCAAATGATTTCTCTTCTCTTTCAGCATAATTATAGTTTATTTTAAAATCAACTATTTTTTTTGTTTGATTTTCTGTAGCTGTCTTCGTATCATTTTTAGATGAAACTGCTTCTGAATTTTTATTTATAATTACTAATTGAGAAACATTAACAGGAATTTCAAAACCATCACCAGTAAGAACATATGCTGTTTTATCCTTTATTCTTGTAACTCTTCCACCGCCCACATCATTTAAAAAACGAACAGTATCTCCAACACAAATTGCCATAATATTTATTTTAAACCCTAAAGTTAGTTATTTTTGCACGCTATGTCAAACCTTGATCCCCGTATTATTGCTACATCTGAATTCAATTATGAATTACCAGACGAAAGAATTGCAAAATTTCCATTATCCGAGAGAAATAAGTCAAAGCTTTTAATTTATAAAAACAATGTAATTTCTGACGATCACTTCACTCAACTCACTGATTATATTCCAGAAAACAGCTTACTAGTTTTTAATAATACTAAGGTAATTCATGCAAGAATTGAGTTTAATAAATCAACAGGAGCAAGAATAGAAATTTTTTGTCTGGAACCACATCTTCCTGCTGAATATGCCATTTCGTTTGCACAAACAAATAAATGCCAATGGAAATGCATGGTTGGAAATCTTAAAAAATGGAAATCGGAAACTCTAATTAAAGAATTCAATTACAAAAGTAAATCTGTTACACTTCAAGCAAAATTGATTGAACAGGAACATAATTCACAAATAATTGATTTTGAATGGACTGGCGATTTAAGTTTTGCTGAAATAATTGAATTTTGTGGCGAAATTCCAATTCCTCCATATCTTAACAGAAAACCAGAGGAAAGTGATAGTATAAGATATCAAACAGTATATTCCAAAATTGACGGATCTGTAGCAGCTCCAACAGCTGGTTTACATTTTACAAATAATGAGTTTAACCAATTAACCGAAAAAGGAATTAACACAGATTACCTAACTCTTCATGTTGGGGCTGGAACTTTTAAACCATTACAAAGTGAAACATTAGGAACACACCAAATGCATACCGAGCATTTTCAGGTTTCGTTAAAATTGATTCAAAATTTAATAAAACACTACCCAAATATCATTGCAGTTGGCACTACTTCGGTTAGAACTCTCGAAAGCTTATATATAATTGGAAACAGCATCAATAAACAATCAAATTTCAACTATTTAACTGTAAATCAATGGGACGCATACGATAATATTTTCCAAACTGATACCCTATTCGCCTTAAAGACAATTGAAAGTTACATGAAAAATAAAGAAGTTGAGTTTATAAATGCATCAACTTCAATAATGATTGCACCCGGATATAAATTCAAAATTATTTCAGGAATAATCACAAATTTTCATCAACCAAAAAGCACATTATTAGCTTTGGTTTCGGCTTTGGTTGGAAGTAGCTGGAAAGAAATTTACAGCTATGCCTTAAAAAATGATTTCAGGTTTTTAAGCTACGGCGATTCTTCGCTATTACTTCCCTGAGCTTGAACTACTACTTTTCTTTACAACTGCAGGTTTTGACTGAGTTTTAGATGGTTTAGCAGTTTTAGCTTTCGAAGAATTTAAATCTTTAGGGGTAGCAGTTTTAGCAGCTTTCTTTGCTTTTGTTGGTTTTGCAGAAGCTTCTTCGGTATTTTCTTCGCCTTCTTTCTTCTCACTTTCAGGTTCATCTTTTAGTAAATCTTTTGCTAAAAGCATATTATACCAAGAGAACACCTTTTTTATATCAGATACGTAAACTTTATCTTTATCATAATCAGGTAAAATAACTAAAAAAGCTTTTACAAGTTCATTGTTTGAAGCTTTAGAATCTACCGATGGCTTGTTTTCATATATAACAAGCATTTTTTTAAATACTTCTGTTAATGGAACTTCTTTATCTTCAGTAAAGATTGCAATATCTTCTAAAGAACTAATTTTATAAGAGTTAAACGCAGGCATTCTCTTGCCATCTATCAGAGATTCAACAATAATACTTCCTTTAGCTTGAGATACCATTTTAAAAAGACCAGGATAACCTGATATTGCCATAATTCCTTTCAAATCCATAATTATATTTATTCAGTTTTTGTACAAAGGTAAAAAGTTGAACTTAAAAATTCCCCTATAGAACTATGATTTTATTAACATTTAAACCATTCCCCTTTCTTTTTTTATTTTTTCGTATGCGTCGCTAATCTTTTGAAACTTTTCTTTAGCGTTTTTCTGCATTTCCTCACCCAGGTAACTAACTCTATCAGGATGATGTAACTGTGCAAGTCTTCTGTATGCTTTTTTTACTTCTTCATTTGTTGCTGAGGGATCAATTTCCAGTATCTTGTATGCTGATTGTAAGTTATTTGAAAACATTGCAACAACAGAATTTACATCTTCATTAGAAAGCCCCATACCAATTCCTATTTCCTGAATAAGTACTCGCTCAGATTCATGCACATATCCATCTGCTAATGCAATTCCATTTAAAAAATGAAGTAACTGTAAACGCGATGAATAATCTAAATATTGACGAATTTGGCCTGTAACTTCATGTATAGGAATATCTTTATCCAATAAATCTTTCAGCATTATTAGAGCTTCCTTGGCCTCTTCGCTTCCAAAACTTTGAATAAAAAATTTTTTAACATAATCGAGTTCAACTTTTAAAACTTTGCCATCAGCTTTCATAACAGCTGCTACAAGCACAATTAAACTCAAAGTAAAGTCGCCCCGGGTTGTTTGTGTAGTTTTTTGTACCTTAACTTCTCCGGAATCAAGAACTGCACCTATTGCAAAACCAAATAAAGCACCAATTGGACCAAAGAAAGCCCAACCTAAACCACCACCTATCCATTTACCTAACTTCATAATAATTAATCGTTTATTTTTGAAATTATATTTTCATAAATACTTAAAACCTGTTTTGAGATAAAATTTTGTTCATCATTTATTATCACATAATCAGTGAGTCCAGAAATTTGTTCGTCAGACCATTGCGCTTCCATTCTTTGCTTGATTTCATCTATGCTCATTCCTCTATTCTCTAACCTTTTAATTTTCAAATCTAAAGGCGAAAAAACTGAAATATTAAAACTATTAGAATTTGCATTACCCGTTTCAAATAAAATTGCTGATTCAAGTATTACAAATTTTGAATTTATTTTATTATTACTCCATTCTTTATAATCCTCAAATACATGTTTATGAACTATATTATTTAAACTATTTCTTAAATTGTTATCTGAAAAAATTTTTGACGAAATAAATGGTCTGTTTATTTTACTATCAATATAAGAATCAACACCTAAGATTTTAATAATTTCATTCTTGATTTCTGTATTTGTTTCCATTAATAACTTAGCCTGAATATCAGAATTATACACAGGAATACTTATTGTTTTAAACATTTCAGCAACAATTGATTTGCCACTTCCAATTCCACCGGTTAATCCAACAGAAACCATTATTTCTGAGTTTTAATTATAAAATCGACAGTTCGCGGACTAACTTTTAAGTTAAACACATGAGATGGAAACTCTTTAATTAATATGGTAAGTTTTTTAGCATTACTTTCTTTAATCTCATTATAATCGGCTACAGCAGAAAACTGAGCAGCATTTGTTAAGTTATATTTACTTAATCCTGTGCAAAAATAAACTCTTATTAACTCTGGAGATAATTGTAGTTTAATTGAATCGGGCAAATTCATGACAGTAACTGGAATTTCGACCAACGACTCGGTAAACTTTTCAATATTTATTGCAACGCTAACTTGATTAACAGAATAGCTAAGATTTTTAATTGGTTTTAACTGAATAATATCTATTGTTGATTCAGAAATAATACCTAAATCTTTAAATTCAGTTGAGATGTAAGTAATTGTATCTATTATATTTACAGGACCACTTACTATAATTTTTTCAGGAGTATTTGTAATCTTTTCCTTCAGAACAAACTGTTTAATAAGCTTAAATTTCAAATCAGGTTTAACTGAAATTTCCTTCGAAACTTTTTTTGCAAACAAAAATTTTACAGATTCTGGCTTAATTTCTATGATTTTTATTAAATCAGAAATTTGATTTTCTATAGTTTCTCTAAACGTTGAAGTTTTAATAGAAAAACCTAAAGTATCTTGCAAATAAATCTCGGGTAAATATTTTAAAATATCTATTTGAAGCGGGTAAAGAGATTTTCCTATTTTTTGTTTAAGCAATAGATAACCAGAAGCTTCTACTCTCAATGTGAAAAATTCCGGTAAATCGAGAGTTTCTATTTTATCTTCGGGAAAATTAAAATAAGAAACCGGATAGCTTATTTCAGTAACATACTCTTTATCTAAGGCAGTTAAAAGCCAAATAAAAGTAGATAAAAAAAGAAAGAAGAAAAAGATCAGTAATCGTTGATTAAGTCTGACCTTTTCTTCTTTAAATAAGTTTCTAAATTGCCTGAGTAAATCAGATTTCAATCAATATTTATTTTTTTGTTTCCAAATCGCTTGAATCACGGAAAATAGATGCAATGTCAATTTTCATACGCATTTTATCTTCAACTTCCATGATGATAGTAGTTTCTCTCATTTCAGCAATTTTACCATAAATACCACCAGAAGTAATAACTTTATCACCAACTTTTAGTGATGATCTGAAATTTTTCATTTCCTTCTGCTTTTTCATCTGTGGTCTGATCATAAAAAAGTAGAATACTACAATAATAAGCAATAAAGGAAGTAGAGACATTAAAGGATTTTGGTCTTTGCCACCACCCATAAGTAAAACTAAAAGTAAATTGTTCATTTTATTAATTTAAAAGGTTAAAGATAATTTATTTATTCTCAGGTTCTGCAACTTCTGCAGAAAAATGTAATTCAACAGTATTAGGTTGAGTATTTGCAAGAACTGTTAAGGTTTTATTTTGCATTCCATTTCTGTCAGAACTATCAAATATAACCTCAATTTTGCCTGTTTTTCCAGGTGTAATTGGATCGGTATCATATTTTGGAACGGTGCACCCACAACTAGCATGAACCGAACTTATTATAAGATTTGATTTTCCGATATTTGTAAAAGTATATGTATAAGCAACTTTTTCGCCTTGAATAACAACACCAAAATCATGAGATTGCTCAGTCCATTTAAATTTTGGAAGTAAGCTGGTATCTGCATTATTACCCGATGCAGTTATTGGGTTATTTATTAAATCACTATTTATAGTTGTGTCATTACTTGTATTACATGCAAATAATAATACAACAGAAGAAAAAATTAACAGATTTACTATTTTCATTTGCAGTTATTTTTTGCAAAGTTAATTTTCATTTATAAGATTTTAATGTATGAGTAAATAAAAAATGTTAATTCAAATTTTTATCTTCTCCAATAAGCCCTCTACCCTTTTTAACAATTTTATTTTCAGCTTTAAGGCTGGTAAAAGTTTTATCAAGAATACCGTTTATAAAAACACTGCTTCTTTCGGTGCTGTAGTACTTTGATATTTCAATATATTCATTTAAGGTAACTCTGGTAGGAATAAAATCCATTTCAACCGCCTCAACTAATGCCATTTCCATTAATAACATATCCATAAATGCGATACGTTCAATTTCCCAGTTTTTAGTATACTTACTAATTAAAGCTACGTTACTATCATGATTAATAATAGTTTTTCTGAAAAGGGTTTTCACAAATTCAATATCGTCGTCATTTTTATATAAAGAAGCAAGTGGTTCTAATTCGCTTTGATCCTCTTTAAAGCCACCTAGCGATCTATTAATCATGCTGATAATAAACTCTACATCATCATTCCAATAAATACTTTGTTCTTCAAGAGACAAAAATAATTCCTCGTTGTTAGCAATATAATTAGTAAAAATATCTATAACAATTTGTTTATCTTCTTTGTATCCAGGTTCTTTCCCTTTTGCATATTTATTAAATTCTTCTGATTCGTATACTTCAACAAATATTTTTTTAACTAGCTCAGGATAATTAACCCAAGAAAATTTGTAGTTATTTAAAAACTTTTTGAAGTTTTTATTTTGTTCTAACTGAAGCAAAACTCTATTATTAATGAACCTTTCGCTAGGATTTAAATCATAGTCGGTTGGGCGCATTTTGTTTTTATCCATTTCAATTTTATCTGCTGCATAATCGCGAATATCAATGATTAGCAACATTAGATAATGATACAATTCATATGCTTTATGGATACTATGAAAGAGCTCTTTTTCACTTAACTGCATGTCGTTGTTGTCATGTTGGAAAAATGCGTACAACACTTGCATCACTTTGATTCGTAATAATCTACGGCTTAACATAATTCTTTAAGAACCTTTAAATTTACAGGCTGCAAAATTACTTATTTTATTATATAATTATCTGATGAGTAATTTTGCAGGTAAATATCATACATTTCGCCAAATAGTGGATTTGGGTCAAAGTTCATTTTCCTTTTAAGTTAGTTTCTTTGCCGTTGTAAATTACGTTTATTTTTGGTTCAAATAATGATTCCCCATTCTTTCCGGTTACTTCTACGGATAGATTTGGTTTACCGATCCCTCTGTCTAATATCTTTTCTACAACGTCAAATCCTTTTCCGCTTAAGATTGCTTTTCC
>CAILUD010000224.1 GCA_903837285.1 uncultured Bacteroidota bacterium
GGTTTTAATAGTATTGTTGTTAGTATTATTTTTTTTGCAAATTATATCACCTAAAATATAGTTATTGATTTTCAAATTCAATAAATGAATTTAAAATGAAAACAAAAAAAACTCATTCCGAACTCTCAAAGGAATTAAAGGAACTTAAGCAAAAGTATAGTTCTATAGTTAGATCCGAGAAAATCAGCAAAACGAATCATGCATTAGCCTTAAAATATGGCGAAATAGGCCGCGAAATTTTGCAGGCGTTAAACGAGCCATCCAGTATGGAAGAATCGATTCAAACTGTTCTTTCCATATTAAAAAAAGGTACTGGCTTCGAGGCAGTAGGAATAAGGTTGCAACATGGCGACGATTTTCCATACTTTGTTCAGGATGGTTTCTCGCGTGATTTCTTGATAACTGAAAACTCATTGGTAGAAAGAAAAATGGATGGCGGTGTGTGTCGCGATAAAGATGGTAACATCCAGCTTGAATGTACTTGTGGCCTGGTTATTTCTGGAAAAACAGATCCTGCTAATCCTTTGTTTACAGCTGGTGGCAGTAGTTGGACAAATAATTCGTTTCCATTTCTTGAAGTTCCCTTAAGCGACGATCCAAGACATAATCCCCGTAATAATTGTATTCATAAAGGGTATGCCTCTGTTGCTTTAATTCCTATACGGAATAAAGAAAAAATTGTCGGGCTTATTCAATTCAATGATAAATGGAAAGACCAGTTTACCATTCAAAGTATAGAAATACTTGAAGGAATTGCGGCTCAAATTGGTTCAGCTTTAATGCGAAAACAGGCTGAGAACGAACTCCGGTTATTCCAGAATGAATTAGAAAAGCGTGTATATGCCCGTACTGAAGAATTACTTATTTCGAACGAAACAATTGCTGAAGAAATAAAAGAAAAACAACATGCAGAAGATGCATTAAAAGTCGAGAAATTTAATCTCGAGGCCATTTTCGAATCTTCACCTATTGGAATGCTTATTATTGATGAGTCTACTAATATAATTATGGCAAATGCTGCTATAGCTGTGCTTGCCGGAGTTGATGAATCTGAAATTATACGCCATCGGCCAGGTAATGCCTTACGTTGTATACACAGTTCAAAAGATCCTCGCGGATGTGGTTATGCAAAAGAATGTAAACTTTGCGAATTACGCAACGGTGTTGAATTATTAATTAAAGATGGTGGCTTTATTCGCGGAGCAGAACTGGCAGTAAATTTAATGCGAGATGAAAAGGAAGTAAAGGTTTGGTTAAAAGTTGGTGTCGAACCTTTAATGATTAACAATCTTCAACATTGGTGTGTTGCCTTAGATAATATTACAGAAAGTAAACAAATAACAGAAAATTATAAAAAGAGTCAGGAGTTGTTATCCGAAACAGGTAAAATTGGTAAAGTTGGTGGTTGGGAATTTAATATTGATACATTTGAGCAAAACTGGACAGAAGAGACTTATCATATACACGAAATTGATATACATGATAAATTAACCGTTGAAAAAGGAATAAACTATTATACTACAGAATCAAAGCCTATAATTGATGAGGCAGTAAAACGGGCTATTGAGTTTGGCGAACCTTTTGATTTTGATTTAGAAATAATAACTGCAAAAGGAAATCTACGATCTGTGAATGCTATTGGAAAGGCAGATTTAACAAAAAGAAGAATATATGGTTTTTTTCAGGATATAACAGAACGCAAATTAATGTCAGAAGTTCAGGAATTTATGCTAAAATGCGGGCATCCTGGTTCGGGGGAAGAGTTTTTTGAATCTTTAGCAAAATATCTTTCTACAATTCTTAATATGGAATATGTTTGTATCGACCAGCTAGAAGGAGATGGGTTGACTGCTCAAACACTTGCAATTTATAATGATGGTATATATGAAACAAACGTTTCTTACGCACTAAAAGAAACTCCTTGTGGCGATGTAGTAGGTAAAACTATTTGTTGTTTTCCAGAAAATGTTTGCAATTTGTTTCCACGCGATCAGGCATTGCTAGATTTAAAGGCAATTAGCTATATTGGTACTACTTTATGGAGTTTTGATGGAAAACCAATCGGACTAATTGCAATTATCGGACAAAAGCCTTTAAAGAATGCAACACTTGCAGAATTAGTACTTAAACATGTTGCTGTTAGGGCTGCTGGTGAATTGGAACGCTTGAAGGCTGAGGTTGCTATTCTTGAGACCAATCAGTTATTGTCTTTATTTGTAAAGCAGTCGCCCATATATACATATGTAAAGGATGTTTCCCATGATGAAAGCCGGGTTTTAATTGCAAGTGAAAATATGAAAGATTTAACTGGCATAGCAGGTTCTGACATGATTGGAAAGAATATGTATGAACTTTTTCCTGCTGAATTTGGAAAAAAAATAACACAAGATGACTGGAAGGTTATTTCTGATGGCGAAATTATTCAATTAGATGAAGAGCTGAATAACCGTTATTACACTACTATTAAATTTCCCATTTCATTTGGCAATAAAAAAAAAGCTTGCTGGTTATACTATCGACATAACAGATCGCAAAAATGCAGAAACTGAATTAAGGAAAAGCCAAGAATTGTTAAAAGCGACTAGCGAAATGGCAAGTTTGGGGGGGTGGGAAATTGATCTCGAAAAGCAAACACTTACTTGGTCTGATGAAGTATTTAAAATTCATGAAACTGATGAGAATTTTATTCCAACTGTTGAAAAAGCAATTGATTTTTATGCGCCTGAATCAATACCTCTTATTACTGAAGCTGTAAATAGAGCAATTGAAAAAGGTGAAGCTTTTGATTTGCAACTTCAAATTATTACTGCAAAAGGAGTCCGCAAATGGGTTCATGCAAAGGGTAATGCTGTTTTAGCAAATGGAAAAGCTGTTAAAATAACGGGAACATTTCAGGATATTCATCAACGTAAATTAATTGAAGAACAACTTAAACAAAAGACAGATGAAATTGAAACCCAGAACGAAGAAATACATCAACAAAATGAAGAATACAGACAGTTAAATGAAGAATTATTTAGAAGTGATGAAAGGTATAGAAGTTTAATCACTCATTTGGAAGCCGGAGTGGTTGTTCATTCTGCCGATACTTCAATAATAAATAATAACCAAAGAGCCTCGTTTTTATTAGGGTTAAACGAAGAACAGATAAAGGGAAAATTAGCTATCGATCCACGATGGAAATTTATAAATATAAATAATTTGCCTCTATCTTTAGAAGAATATCCGGTTAATAGGATTATTTCTTCACAAAAACCATTTAAAGATTTTATTCTAGGTGTTTGCAGACCTGAAAATAATGATGTGATCTGGTTAACTGTTAATGGTTTTCCAGTTTTTAATAAATTACAACAATTGACAGAAGTTGTTATAAGTTTTATTGATATAACTGATCGGAAATTAAATGAAATTAAATTAAAAGAAAAATCTGAAGAAATTGAAACTCAAAACGAAGAATACCGTTTGATAAACGAAGAATATAAGCAAATTAATGATGAACTTTTTATTGCAAGATACAGAGCAGAAGAAAGTGACAGATTAAAATCTGCATTTCTTGCCAATATGAGTCACGAAATACGTACTCCTATGAATGGTATAGTTGGGTTTGCCGATTTGTTAAACAGTCCTAATATAACAAATGAAAAAAGAAAAGATTTTACTGCTATTATTATCGAAAGGTCAAATCATCTTTTGAATATTGTTAATGATATTCTGGATATTTCAAAAATTGAGGCAGGAATGGTAACTGTTAAGAATGAAAATGTTCCTATTAACATACTCCTGCTCGAATTGTATACATATTATAGTAATCACGATAAGCTTAGAGAGATTAAATTAGAAGTTAAGTATGGTATTGAAGATACTAAAACCCGTATCTACATTGATGATACTAAAATGATGCAGATATTTAACAATCTTATAAGTAATGCATTAAAATTTACATCTAAAGGGCATATTGTTTTTGGATACGAACTTAAAGGTAAAATGCTACAGTTTTTTGTAGAAGATTCAGGTATCGGGATACCAGATGACTATAAAGAAAAGGTATTCGATAGGTTTATACAAGTCGAAATGGAATTTTCAAAAAATTATGGAGGAACAGGATTAGGGTTATCCATAACAAAAGAACTGGTACATTTAATGGGAGGCGAAATTTGGATTGAATCAAAATTGGGAGTAGGGACTAAAGTCTTTTTTACTATGCCTTATGAAATTGCGAAATCTGAAGAGGAATTATTGATTGAAAATCCACACCTATTAAATAACAAAAATATTGCAGGCAAATCAATTTTAATTGTAGATGATGATGAAACAAATTTATATTACTTAAATGAAGTAACTACAAATTTAGAATTAAAAGTTTTTAAAGCGAATAATGGTTTTGAAGCTATTGAACAGTTTAAAAACAATACAGATATTTCTTTAATACTAATGGATATTAAAATGCCTGTAATGGGTGGTATGGAGGCAACTAAACTTATAAAATCAATAAATAGCAACGTTAAAGTAATAGCTCAAACTGCTCATGCATTGCTTACAGAGCAAGATATTGTTATTGCCGGTGGTTGCGACGATTATATTTCAAAACCAATAGACAGGGAAAAATTAATTAGCTTGATTAGAAAGCATATTTAAAAAAACTTTCGTAATTACTTGTTTAACTCGACTCTACTTAACAATATTTGTTTTTGTCTATTTTTTTTGAAGCATTATCTGCCATTTTTTTATTGATCTATCAACTTTTTTTAAAAGAGGGATCTGAATGTAATACCGTTTGTCCGCCACGGCGAATTATAGTTGGTATAAACAGCAAGTTTGTTGGTCTATTTTAGAATTATATATCGTATTATGGTGACAATGCCATAAACATAACAATTATTAAGCACCAAAAGAACTTAAGGTAATTTGCAAGATATTTAAATTGTTTCCAAAGGACAAAAATAATTTAATAAGCTATTGTTTACTAAGGCATAAGTTTTAAAAAATGTAATGCAGAGAATAAGATTCCTGCAAAATTTTTGTAATCAAAAAATATTTTTATATCTTTGCAACGAATTCAGGAGAAGGATATGACAGGGGACCGAAAGTCCCCTGTTTTATTAACCTAAATTATTTATGATTGATAAAGAAAAAATAAAAGAAGTAGCAGCAAGTGCAAATTTAGGCAAAGACTATGTTGTGGTAGATGTTGAGGTAAAACCTGTAAACAATTTTACAGTGTTTATTGAAAGCATTTCCAACATTACAATTGGCGATTGCGTTACTGTTAGCCGTTTTATTGAAGAAAACTTTGATCGCGAAGTTGAGGATTATGAGTTAAGTGTTTCATCAGCAGGAATTGACAAGCCTTTAACAGCAAAGATTCAGTATCAGAAAAATATTGGCAAAATTGCTGAAGTAATCTTAAAAGATGGCAAAAAGCTTATGGGAATGTTAACAGCAGTTTGCGATAATTCAATAAAGATCACTTTTAGTCAGAAAGAAAAATCAGCAGAAACAAAAAAAAATGTTTTGGTTGACAAAGAATTAGAAATAGAATTTAGTAATATAAAATCGGTAATGATTGTTGTTTCTTTTAAATAAGAAGAACTATGGAAAATTTAAATTTAATAGAGCATTTTGCAGAATTTAAAGATCTGAAAAACATCGACAGAGCAACTATGATGCGTGTTTTAGAAGATGTTTTTAGAAGTACATTAAACAAACAATTTGGCGAAACAGATAATTTCGACATCATTATTAACATTGATAAGGGTGACTTTGAAATCTGGAGAACTAGAACTGTTGTAAACGATGAAGACTTAACAGATGCGGTAACTCAAATCAAATTATCTGATGCTAAAAAGATAGATGATGATTATGAAGAAGGTGAAGATGTATCTGATGAGGTGAAATTTGCTGACTTTGGCCGTCGTACAATCCTTGCATTACGTCAGAATCTTTCTTCAAAAATTTTAGAGCTTGAAAAAGACAGTATTTTTGGCAAATACAAAGATAAAATTGGCGAAATTGTATCGGGTGAAGTTTATCAAATATGGAAAAAAGAAATTCTTATCCTCGATGATGAAGGCAATGAATTAATAATGCCTAAAACTGAGCAGATTCCTTCAGATTTTTTCCGCAAAGGAGATAATGTTCGTGCTGTTGTTGTAAGGGTTGAAATGAAAAATAACAATCCGCTTATTATTCTTTCTCGTACTTCTCCAGTATTCTTAGAGAGACTTTTTGAATTAGAAGTACCTGAGATTTTTGATGGACTAATTACTATCAAAAAAATTGTACGTATTCCTGGCGAAAGAGCAAAAGTTGCAGTTGAATCATATGATGATAGAATCGATCCGGTAGGTGCTTGTGTTGGTATGAAAGGAAGTCGTATTCATGGTATAGTTCGCGAATTGAAAAATGAAAATATTGATGTTATTAATTTTACTAATAACACAAATTTATATATTCAGCGTGCTTTAAGTCCAGCAAAAATTAGCGACATAAAAATAGTTGACCCTGATAAGAGAGCTGAAGTATACCTTGATCCAGATCAGGTTTCATTAGCAATTGGTAAAGGCGGATTAAATATTCGTCTTGCTAGCCAGTTAACAGGTTTTGAAATTGATGTTTACAGAAATGTACAGGAAGACGATGAAGATGTTGATCTTGACGAATTCTCAGACGAAATAGATGCCTGGGTAATTGATGAGTTTAAGAAAATTGGATGCGATACTGCAAAAAGTATCTTAAATCACAGCGTTGAAGAATTGGTTCGTCGTACCGATTTGGAAGAAGAAACAATTCAGCATGTTGTAAATATCGTAAAATCCGAATTCGAATAATATTTTTTTATATATTTAAACCTTTATAGGGAAACAAAAGTGCCGGATATGACAGAAGAAATTAAGGCAATGCGATTAAACAAAGTTGCAAAGGAACTGAATGTAGGTATTCAGACCATTGTTGACTATTTGCATAAAAAAGGATACAAAGTAGAGAATAATCCTAATGCAAAAATTTCGCAGGAAATGTTTGATACTCTACTTGTAGAGTACAATTCCGATAGTAATATCAAGAAAAAATCGGCAGAAATTAATTTAAAAACTAATGAGCGTAATACATCAATTACTATTGATGATATTAATAAAAAAGCGGAATTAGACAAAGCAATTGAAAATGAAAACGAGCCTGTTGAGCAGGAGGAACTGATTATTAAAAATTTCAGTAAACCCGTTGACCAACCTCAGATTAAAATTGTTGGTAAAATTGAATTAGATAAACCTAAACCTAAACAAAAACCAGTCGTTGTCGAAACTCCAGTGCCTGTTGTTGAAAAGCCAATAGTTAAAGAAGAAAAGAAAGTTCCCGAAGTAGAAGTAAAAAAGGTAGAAGAAAAAAAACCTGAAATAAAAGAAGTAGAAATTTATGCTACTAAGATTGATAATATTGAAGGTAATATAAAAATTGTTGGAACTTTAGATCTTGCAAGTTTAAATCAAAAGACAAAGCCTACTAAGAAAAGTGGAAAGCAAAAATATAAAGGCAACGAAAAATCTGCTCCTAAAAAAGAAGAAGCAATAAAAGAAGAAATTGTTTCAAAACAAGAAATAGTAGAAGGCGAAATCACTGAAAAGAAAAAAGAATCTGATGTTTATCGTCCAATAATTAAAAAACTCTCAGGACCAAATATTGTTGGTAAAATTGAACTTGCACAAGAAATTCCTTTAAAATTAGAAAAGAGACAACAACCTGCAGGTTCTTCTTCTGATTATAATGCATCCGATTCAAGAAAAAAGAAAAAACGCAAAAGAATTAACCTTGTTAAGGCTGGTGATGTAAAAACAGATGCGCCGGTATCTCCTTCTACGTCTAAAGGAGGTCCATCCAGATTAACAAAAAAAGGAGATAAAAAAAGACCACATCGTAGCGAAGTAAATGTTGAAGAAGTTGATCGTTCGGTAAAAGATACTTTGGCTGCAATGGCTGGAGGAAAAGTAAAAACTACTACTTCTAAATATCGTCGCGAAAAACGTGATTCTTTTAATCAAAAGAATCAAGACGAAATGGATCGTTTAGAAGGCGAAAAAAATATTCTTAAAATTACTGAATTTGTTTCTGTTAATGAACTTGCTACTTTAATGAGTGTAGCTGCAAATGATGTGATTTTAACCTGTATGAATTTAGGGTTATTTGTTTCAATTAATCAACGCTTAGATGCTGAGTCTTTATCAGCTATTGCAGATGAATTTGGCTTTAAAGTCGAATTCATCACATTAGAAGTTCAAGCCGATATGGTTGAGGAAATTGTTGATAAACCTGAAGATTTAATTCCTCGTCCACCTATTGTTACGGTAATGGGTCACGTCGATCATGGAAAAACAAAACTTCTTGATTATATTAGAAACACAAACGTAGTTGCTGGTGAAGCTGGTGGTATAACACAGCACATAGGAGCATATAGCGTTAAACACGAAAGTGGAAGAATTATTACGTTTTTAGATACTCCGGGTCACGAAGCTTTTACAGCTATGCGTGCTCGTGGAGCTCAATTAACCGATGTTACGATTATTGTTATAGCTGCTGATGATGGTGTAAAACCTCAAACTGTTGAAGCTATAAATCATGCTCAGGCAGCAAACGTACCAATGGTTTTTGCTATTAATAAGATTGATAAAGCTGGCGCAAATCCTGAAAAAATTCGCGAAGAATTATCAAAAATGAATTTGTTGGTTGAAGAATGGGGTGGTAAGTATCAATCTCAAGAGATTGCTGCAAAGCCTGGAACTAACGTTGCGTTATTACTTGATAAAGTAATTCTTGAAGCAGATATGCTCGATTTAAAAGCAAATCCTAATCGCGAAGCATCAGGAGTTGTTATTGAATCCTCATTAGATAAAGGCCGTGGTTATATCTCAAATTTATTGGTAAACACAGGAACCCTTCATGTAGGTGATATAGTTGTTGCAGGTTCATATTATGGAAAAATTAAGGCAATGTTTAACGAACGTAATGTTAAGTTAAAAGATGCCGGTCCATCAATGCCAGTTCAGATACTAGGATTAAACGGAGCTCCTCAGGCAGGAGATAAATTTAATGTTTTAAAATCTGAACAAGATGCAAGAGAGATTTCAAATAAACGTATGCAGATTTTACGTGAACAAGGCTTACGTACTCAAAAACATATTACACTGGAAGAAATCGGAAGACGTTTAGCAATTGGTAACTTTAAAGAACTTAATGTTATTGTAAAAGGCGACGTTGATGGATCAATTGAGGCATTGAGCGATTCATTGATTAAATTAAGTAACGAGGAAATTCAGGTTAATGTTATTCATAAAGCCGTAGGTCAGATTTCAGAATCTGATATTATGTTAGCGGCTGCTTCAAATGCTGTAATTATTGGATTCCAGGTTAGACCGTCTGTAAATGCTCGTAGACTCGCAGAAAAAGAAGAGATTCAGATTCGTCTTTATTCAATTATTTACGATGCTATCGAAGAGATTAAGCAGGCAATGGAAGGTATGCTTTCACCTGTTATTAAAGAAGAAATTCTTGGGTCAGCAGAAATCCGTCAGGTATTTAAAATCGGAAAAGTTGGTACTATTGCAGGTTGTATGGTTAACGAAGGTAAAATATACCGTACTGCAAAAATGCGCGTAATTCGTGATGGTATTGTAGTGTTTACAGGAGAACTTGGCTCGCTTAAACGATTTAAAGATGATGTTAAAGAAGTTGCTTCTGGATTAGATTGCGGATTAGATATTGCACGTTTTAATGATATTAAAGTTGGCGATATTGTAGAAGCATTTAAAGAATTTGAAGTAAAAAAGAAATTATAACAAACTATTATAAATAAAAAAATAGCTGAAAATCATAAGATTTTCAGCTATTTTTTTTATATTTGATTTATGAAAAGTAGGTTGAGTATATTTTCTCTCTTATTTTTACTCCTATACTTTAATCTTTTTGCACAAGACCAAAAAGAGATTGATTCTTTATATAATGTTCTTAAAACAACATGCAAAGATACTGTTAAAGTAAATGTTGCACATCAGTTATTTTATAAATACGTTTTAAGAGATACAGCTAAAGCAAAATCATTGTGCCAGCAAATTAAAACGATTGCCGAGAAAACTAATTCTAAAAAGGCGTTGACAACATATTATAATGATATGGGTATTTTCCATTTTTATCGCGGAAATTATATCAAATCTATTAATTTTTTCGAAGAGTCATTATTATTAAGAAAAGAACTGGGAGATAAAAAAGGAGAGTCGGCAGCATTAAATAATATTGGTTTAAATTATGCGTCGCAGGGGAACTTTGTTAAAGCGATTGAGTATTACCATAGATCATTAAAAATGGATGAAGAATTGGGATATTTAAAAGGTGTTGCTAGTTCTTATGACAATATTGGAGTTATTCACTATCAGCAGAACAATTATTCCGAAGCTAATGAATATTATCAGAAATCGTTACAAATATTAAATGAATTATTAAAGAAAACAACCAATAACAACGAAAAGCAAGATATTAATAAAAGTATATCTTCTAGTTACACTAATATTGGATTGGTTTATTATTCGCAAAAGAAATTAAGTAAAGCTCTTGAGTTTTATAATAAATCATTAAAAATGATTGAGGAGTTAGGAGATAAACAAGGAATGTCGCAAGCATATAATAATATTGGGATGGTATATGATGATCAAGAGAACTTTGCAAAAGCTATAGAATACTATCAAAAAGCAGTAACAATGTTGGAAGATATTGATGATAAGGGAGGTGCTGTAGTGGTTTTAAATAATATAGCAATACTTAAAAACCGACAAAAAAACTATAAGGAGTCGATAATATTTTCAGAAAAGAGTCTAAATGTATGCAAAGAAATAGGTTCTATTGATGATGAGAGAATTGCATGGAGTCATCTTGCAGTTTCGTACAAGGGATTGAAAAATTTTGAAAAATCTTTGAATTGTTATGAGAGATCGATGCATTTAAAAGATTCTATTTTTAATATTGAAAAGAACAACCAGTTTTCAGAAATGGAAGCAAAATATAACAACGAGAAAAAACAAAAAGAAATAGAGCTGTTAAATAAAAATAAAGAACTGCAAAAAATTGAAGTAAAAAGCTTAAAGCTTCAAAAATATGCCTTTGTTATTGGATTTATTTTAACGTTAACCTTAGCTTTTGTTTCCTTTAGAAGTTTTAGGCAAAAACGAAAAGCAAATATATTATTGTCAGAACAGAAAAACGAAATTGAAGAAAGAAATGAAGAGCTAAATCAACAAAATGAAGAAATTTGCACACAACGTGATGAAATTGAAGCTCAACGTGACTTAGTATCTGATCAGAAAAAACAAATCGAAAATATTTATAGTGAAGTAACGGATAGTATTTATTATGCAGAAAGAATTCAAAAAGCAGTAATGCCTTCTGCTGAATATTTAAGTAATTTGTTACAAGATTATTTTATTTTATTTAAACCTAAAGATATTGTTAGTGGTGATTTTTATTATGTCGCAAAAAGAAATCAGTTTTTATTAATTGCTGTTGCTGATTGTACTGGTCACGGGGTACCGGGTGCTTTTATGTCGATGCTTGGAATATCGTTTTTAAATGAAATAATTGCAAAGGATAACATTATGCAGGCAGATCATGTGTTAAATGAGTTAAGAGAATACGTAGTAAAATCATTGCAGCAAAAAGGTGTTTCTGGCGAACAAAAAGATGGAATGGATATTTCATTTATTGTTTATGATACATTAACTAATGTTTTACAATATTCAGGTGCTAATAGTCCTTTATATATTGTCTCAAAAGATTCAAATGAATTAACAGAAATTAAATCTGATAAAATGCCTGTCTCAATTTTTGTTTATATGAAACCGTTTACAAATCATGTTATAAAGGTTCAACAAGGTGATATAATTTATCTTTGTTCTGATGGTTACAGCGATCAATTTGGAGGAAATGCAGGGAGAAAGTTTTATTCAAAACATTTGAAACAAATACTTGTAAAGAATTGTAATGAACCTATGATTGTGCAAAAAGAGCTGCTAGAGAAAGCTGTGGAAGACTGGAAAAAAAATGAAGGCGTAATTTATAAGCAAACCGACGATATAACTGTGATGGGGATAAAATTTAATATTTAAAGTCTGTAATAAATTAAATTACATATTTTAATCCAAGCGAAACTCCTGGCCAGTGTTGCATTCTTGCACTTTTAAACGTTGTTGTGAAAATATAAGAATTTGTAATATTTGTTATGTGATTCTGTAATTCTGTGTCAATTATTTTGTCTGATGCAAATATGTTATAGGAGATACCTGTAAATATGTCAAGTTTTTTATTTAGTCTTATATTTAAATCAGCCTGAAGCTTTGTTTTTATGCAGAATTGAATTTCAAAAGTTTTTTTATAGCTCATTTGGGTAAAGCTTAAGTCATAATTTAAGCTAGTTTTATTCTCTGGTTTAGGATGTATTCCAAAACCATAAGTTAAGCCCCACATCTCTTTATTTGCTGATAGCCCCCAGATATTATAAAATTTATGTGTTCCCATTTTAAAGGAAATATTTGGAATTAACATTTCATCTGTAAATACACTTAAGTTATAATACCCTTTCTTTACAACAGTAATAAACCCAATCGAAACACCAGAAGAACTGTCGGCCATATTAATAATTCCAAATTGAAATCCTTTATTTATTTTAACAAAGTTTACAAAACCAATCTGAACTCCTTTCAAACTGTCTAAAACAATATTGCTAAAGCCAGAAAGTTGTAATCCGCTTACATTTCCAACATTGCGATTGAATACACTTGCTGCCTGAAATCCATTTGTGTTTCCTCCTGTAATATTGCCAACACCTGCAAATTGAAAACCTTTAACTTCATTTTTTGAAATGTTAAGAAGAGTTCCTAACTCAACACCATTAACTCCGTTTGAATAACCAGCAATTGCATTAAAAGAAATATGATTTACAATTGCCCCACTTATTCTTCTATTTGTTCCAATATAAGGCACAATTGAAAATTGACCTATTCTTTTTTCGAAAATATTAAGATTTTTAGCGTGGGATAACATGTCTGTCTTTACAAAGCGTTTAACAAGATTATAGTCGTTAATGTTAAATACGGTAATAGAGCTTAATTGTTTGGTTTTAATTTTCTCGATCTCAGCAAAGTTGGGTTTTAATTTAATGTTGATATTTGAAGTGATTGCTGATTTTATAAAAATTAAAGTATCAGTATAATTATTTTTACTAAATCCTAAATTAATTGACTCTGATTCTGGTGTAAAAATTAACTTATAAAACCCATTAGAATCGCTAAGTGTAGAAAAGTTTCTACTTAAATCATAAATTGAAGCATTTGATATTTTTTCGCCTGTAATAGAATTAGTAATTTGGCCTGTAATTGTGCACGTTATTTTATTTCTAATGTCACTTTGTTTTAAAATAATAATATGATTACCTAGTGTTTTAAAGTAATATTTATTCCCTAAAATACTAAATAAGATTTTAGAGATAGTTTTGTTTCTTAAATTAATTGAAACAGTTGAATTTAATGGTATAATATCAGAATTAAACGAAAAAACAACTCCATTATTTGCGCTTATATAATTAAGAGTGTTTTCTATTGACTTATTTGTTGTTGAAACACTAATGCGTTTATCTAATGGGTTTTTTTGAGCATAACTAGTTTTTAACACAAATAAATGTATTGAGAATGAGATAAAACAAATAATTAAATTTCTAATTATCTTCTCCATCAATTTCGTAAATCGAATTATTTTTTGTAATTTTTATATTAAGTGAAGTAGAAATAATATCTAGTATTGATTCAATTTTTTGATCATTAAAAGTTGTCGATAATCGAAGTGAATTTAATTCACTATTTTTCACAACAATGTTTACATTATATGTGTTTTTTAAAATATCTACAACTTCTGATAATTCTGTTTTGTTAAATATTAAGGTTTTTGTATACCAAAAAATATCATTTTCATTGGCTACTTCTTCCTTATATGCCTTTTTAGCTATTCTGTCAAGTATTCCTTTATCACCAGCTACAAGTTCAATAAGTGTTGTATCATTTAAATTTGACGAAACAATATAAAGTAAAACCTTTCCTGTTTTAACGTATACTTCAACTTTATCATTACTTGTTTTAACATTGAACGATGTTCCAACAACTCTTACATTTACATCTTTATAATGAATTATAAATGGCATCTCTTTATCATGGGTAATATCGAAAAAACCTTCACCATCTATATTTACTTCGCGTAGTTTTCCATCAAATTTTTCTGGATAGGTTAATTTTGTATGAGCATTTATTTTAATTATACTTCCATCTGAAAGTTGTTTTTGAATATTATTATTAGTTGTTACAATTTCAATTTGTTTTAATTCTTTATTAGAAAGGAGATAGAATGAAATAATTGCGATTGCAGGTATTATAACTGCTGCTATTTTTAAAAGGGTTTTTGTAAATGGATTTATCTGTTTTTTATCTGGTAAATTTGAAATAATATTGTCGTTTTCAATTCTTAAAGAAAGTTTATCCCATGCTGCATCAACATTAACTTCAATTGGTGTCGGAATAAGTTTTCCAGTTTCGATCCAGATACTTTTTAGATCGTTAAAATAATTTTTATTCTCATCAGAAGTATTAAGCCATACTTCTATCATAAGCGATTCCTCATTTGTAGTTTCTTTCTTAAAGTAAGAAAAAATGAGTTCATGGGTGATATTTTCTGGTATTTTATTCATTTTTATTATTGCATTTTCCTTTATTCAATTTTTAAAATATTAGTAATAAAATTTATTGCAAGAAAAATAATTATTGGTAAATAGTCTTTAAGTTCATTTCGCATAAATTTTAATGCGCTACCCATTTGGTTTTCTACTGTTTTTATCGAAATGTTTAATTTTGCTGCAACTTCTGCATATTTTAAATTTTCGAATCGTATCATTAAAAATATTTTCTTTCTTTCGGTTGGAAGTTTGTCAATTGTTATTCTAATCTTATTTTGCAGCTCGTTTGTTTCAATATTATCAATAAAATCTTGTGAATTATTATCTTGCTCGTAAATTGTGTTTTCTATGTGTTTTTGTTTAATGTTATTGTGTTTAATATGGTTTAAACAACTATTATGTACTGAACGAAAAAGATATGATTTAAAAGATGTTTGAATAATTAAATTATTTCTTTTTTGCCATAATTGAAAAAATATTTCCTGTACTATTTCTTCAGAATTATCAATGTCGTTTACAAACTTATTTGCATAGGAGCACAAATGGCTATAATACGTTTTGAAAATTGATTCAAAAGCGCTTTTATTTCCATTTTTAATTTGTTCAATTAAAATGTTCTCAGCTATTTGCAAAATCAAAATTATTTGATATTACAAAGGTATTATTTTTTTCTTGCTAATAAATTCAAAGAACTTAAATTAGAATATGTTTTAAAATACAAGTTCTAGTTAGAAATCATTTTATTTCCTAACCAGTTTAAATAGTCACTTATAGTATTGTTAATCTTTGTGCAATAAAGCTCTAAAAAATCAATCGCTTTTTTGTTTTCATAATAATTGTTTATACAAAGAATATTTGCATTTGTATAGTTTAATTCTGTTTTAACTCCCAATGATCTTAACCCACTTCCAATAACTCCAAATATTTTTAATAATAAACCAGGAACTGCTATTAGTTTAGTCTTTTGTTTGGAAATTTTCCTAGTCATGTGGAAAAAATCACGGAAAGAAATGTTTTCGCCAGATATTAAATAACATTCACCTGATTTACCTTTAGTAATTGCATTAACTATACCTTTTGCCGCTATTCTTACGTCCACAAAATTCTTTCCTCCTGGAGGATAAAAAGCAATTCTTTTATTTAAAATCATTTTAAAAATTCTTCCTGAATGAGGATTATAGTCCATTGGCCCTATCATAAATGTAGGATTAACTATTACACCATCAATAATTTTATTTTTTATTGCGTCTAAAACAAGATTTTGTGCAATTAACTTACTTTTTGCATAACCGGATTTTAAAAATAATTGAGAAATAGGGGTGGACTCATTTCCAGGTTTTAATAATGTTCCAAAGCCTATTGTGTTTGCACTACTTACAAATATTAATCTTTTACATTTATTAGTAAACATGGAATTAACAATGTTTACAGTTGCATCAACATTAGCAGGATAATAATCCTCAATAGTCAGATGTGATTGGCTAGTATCCGCTGCAGCATGAATAACAACATCACAACCAGATACAGCTTTTTCTATATCTGATTTATTTGTAATATTTCCATAAAAAACTTCGACATTTAAGCCAGTGATTGCAGGAGCTTTTGCCCCTGATCTCATCATAGCTCTTACAGAATATCCACAATCTACAAGTTCTTTAATTAAATGGCCTGATAAAAAACCATTTGCACCTGTTATTAATACTTTCATAACATTATTGTTTAATTGTGCTTAATTTAAGACCAACAGGGTTTAAGGAATTTATTTCTTTTCTTACAACTCTTGATAATATTGGTAATTTCCATGCATTAGGAAGTAACATCATTAAAACCCAGTTAAGTTTATTTAATATACCAGGTAAAATAAGTGAGTCTCTTTTTAGTAATTGTTTTATTGCAATTCTTGCTAATTCTTGAGGGCTAACTTGTCCTATTTTTCCGAAGAATCCTTGTTTCTCAATTCTAGCTGTAACATCAGCATTAGTTTTAACTGGTCCGGGGTGAATTACACTTACAAAAACATTTGTGCCTTTTAGTTCTTCGTGTAATCCTCTTGAGAAAGAATAAATAAATGCTTTTGATGCAGGGTATACTGTTTTAAATGCGAAAGGTGAGAAGGAAGCCATACTTGCAACATTTAATATATATGACTTGTCTTGTTTTTTTAGTTCTGGTAACATTAATCTGGTAAGTAATGATGTAGTTCTCACATTTACCTGAATAATGTTATCAATGTATTCTGGTGTTGCGCTTTCAAATGCTTTTGTACCGCCAATACCTGCATTATTTATTAAAATATTTACCGAGTAATTTGAAATTGCCCATTTTGCAACATCGTACACAGAATCATATTGGTAGAAATCAGTTTCAAAGTATTTAGCATCTACGTTGTATTTATTTTGAATTTCTGTGCAAAAATCAGCCAATCCTTCTCCTTTTAATGACACAAGTAATAAATTAATGTTTTTAGATGCAAGCTCATGTGCCATTGCTTTACCAATGCCCTGACTAGCTCCAGTCAATAGGGCATATTTTTTATTTTGATTTTTCATTATGTTTATTTTAGATATTGTTATATTGAAATTATTACTTTTAGTTTTAGTAGATTTCTTAAAAATGCACCCCTAACAATAGGATCCATTATAAACCTTGGAAATTCAGGAGGAGTTTTTGAAATTGCTGAAAGAGAGACGAATATATGTCCGTTGCCTATGTCAGCGATTTTCCATGTCGCTTTGTAATCTATTAATCTTTTTACACTTTTCTTTAAAGGTAAAGCATTTTCTTTACTTACCATTTCTATTGTTGCGTACTTTGGGTTGTTGTAAATTAATTTTGAAACAGCAACCATATCTCTGTTTTCAATTGGCCATGGCAGCGAAAAGTAAGTATATGATGACCATTCTTTTTCAGATTCTTTATTAATAAGATATGCATCACTTACATTTTCCATCCATATTTTTGTTTTGGAGGGATCGTTAAGTGTATTTAAAACAGAGTTCATTGTACCTGTTATTACCATTTCTCCTTTACGTTCTTTTACGAAAACGTTGTTAGAGACATTTACCCATCTTTCATAAATGGTAATACCAGATTTTGATTCAATTTTTTCCCAGTTTTCGGCAGCTATTAAATTACTGCTTGTAACCATAACAAATAGTAATATTGCCGCTCCTGTTTTTTTTAATTTTGAAGTGTTCATACGAATTATTTTTTTAGTTTATAATTCTATGACAATCCAAAATTATTTTACCCCTATTCTAATCTTAATTTTTTTAATCTAGAGAAAAAGGAATTTGCAATGTCTTTCAAATACAGACTTATAACAAAAAAAAACAGTCATGTCGGAAGACATGACTGCATTATTTTTGTATATATATAAAAAGATTACGCTTTATTTTTTAGAAACTGTTTTTTTAGTTTTAGCTTTTGTTGCAGTTTTTGGTTTTACTTCAGATTTTACCTTTGCTTTCGGTTTTTTTGTAACAGTTGCCTTCTTTACAGTTTTCTTTTTTACCGTCTTTTTAGGATCTTTTACCATTTCGGGCATTAGCAGTTCAGCTCCGGGCCTGATAATAGTTGAAGGTTTAAATATTGAAACAACTTTCTTTCTCTCAACAAAAGGAGAAACAACAGCTGGTTCTGAGATTCTGTTTAAGCGAATTTCAAAATCGCTTAAAATATTCATGTAGTTAATAAATGCTTCGTAAGGAGTATCGTATGGATTAAAATATTTATGTACATCACCATCGCTAAACCACTTAGTACATTGATAATAAAAATGGTCAGATGTTTGTAAATAACGCCAGTCGCGAAGAAGGTCAGGATCATCTACAAGCCTCATTCTATCTGCCATGTTGTACAGATTATCAAAAGCATCATCTTGTAATTCGTTTCCAAGCCAAGCTGTTAAATCTCTTTCCTCATCGGCCCATGAAATAGGGTATGGAACATGAATTGCAGAAACTGGATCGAAACGGTCGGCAACTTCAGAAGGAGTCATAAACTCAAAATTTGAATTCGAGAAAACCTGTCTTGGTAAATGCCTCATAAATTCAAAAATTCCTGTTTCTTCCCATTGGTGTTCACCAAAAGTTTCATAATCCATAAACAAGTTTACCATTTCTTGTTTCGGATCAATTTCATTTAACCAGTTTACATATTTTTCTGTAGTAAGTGGCCAATCGCTCCATCCTTTATTCGAAAAACGGAAAGCAATATCATCACTCATTCTAAAATTCTTTAAAAGAACTTTTAATTTAGGATTAATAGCATTGCAGTATAAAAAGTTAGGCGATTTCCATCCTAAAACATGTTTTGCACCTTCGGTTAAAATTGCTTTAAAACCCATTTCGGCAGCCATTACTCCAATTTCATCGCTGTATATGAGCTCGGTGTTACGAAATGATGTAGGTCTTACTCCAAATAGTCTTTCTATTTTTTTACTGTGTAGTGTTACCTGATTTACAAATTCTTCTTTGTTACGAAGTGCAGAAAGGCTATGTGAATATGTTTCAGCAAGTATTTCAACACAACCCGTAGATACTAATCTTTTAAAACTTTCGATTACTTCAGGAGCGTACATTTCAAATTGATCAAGAGCAGTGCCCGAAATAGAATAGCTAATACGAAATCTGTTTCCGTATTCCTGAATTAAATCATACATAAGTTGATTAGTTGGCAAATAACATTTATCTGCAACTTTTCGCATAATTGTACGATTTGCAAAATCATCGTAGTAATGGTGATCGTTACCAATATCGAAAAAACGATACCGGCGTAGTCTGAAAGGTTGGTGTACCTGAAAATAAAAACAAATGGTTCTCATTATAATTAGTTTAGAGTTCCTGCTACTGATTCATATACTTTTTTTACATTTTTGGCCGAATTATCCCACTTCAAATTGTCAACTTCTTCGCGGCCATGATTACGGAACATTTTTGATAGTCCCTGATAGTTTAACAAACCATAGATAGCATCTGATAATGCATCTACATCCCAGAAATCAACTTTTACTGCATATTTTAAAACTTCTGCAACACCAGATTGTTTCGAAATGATAACAGGCACACTGGATCTCATTGCTTCAAGCGGAGAAATTCCAAATGGTTCTGAAACAGATGGCATAACATATACATCACTTATTGAAAATAAACGGTCAACATCTTCACCTTTTAAAAATCCGGCAAATTGGAAACGGTTACTTATTCCAAGCTGACCAACACGACGAATCATTCTATAAAGCATGTCGCCACTTCCTGCCATAACAAAACGTACATTACTGTCTTTTTGAAGCACCATATTTGCTGCTTCCACAAAATAATCGGGACCTTTTTGATATGTTATGCGTCCTAAAAATGTAACAAGTTTTTCTGGAAATCCTTTATTTTGAATTATATCATCGTTTCCTAAATTTTCAACAGCATTGTGAACGGTTATAACTTTATCGGGATGAATACCATATCTTTCAATAACAATATTTCGGGTTAGGTGACTAACAGTTATAACTCTGTCAGCTATTTCCATTCCCTTTTTTTCAATATCAAAAACATATTGATTTACATTTTCGCCACTTCTGTCAAATTCTGTTGCATGAACATGAATTACCAAAGGTTTACCCGAAGCCTTTTTTGCTGCAATTCCAGCTGGATAAGTTAACCAGTCGTGTGCATGTATAACATCGTGCTGATTTTCTTTTGCTAAAACAGAAGCTACTAAAGCATATCTGCTAACTTCTTCGTATAAATCCTGTCCGTATTTTCCAGAAAATTTATATTTAGCTCTGAAAACATTTTCGCTAGTTGTTATATTTTCTAATTTGCTCTCCTGAATCATTTTTTTAAAATCCTGAGGAGTAACATAAGGCACTAAATTTGATCCGATTTCGTAATATTTAATATTTTTCCAGTATTCGTCATAGGAAAAATTTCTTTCATTAATTTCTACTTCACCTGCATCAAGAAGAAATGCAGAGCGATTATCCTCGTCACCAAAAAGTCGTGGAACAACAAAAACGATGTCTAGTCCATGTTTGGCAAGCCCCTTAACGAGCCCATAACAAGCTGTTCCAAGTCCGCCGGTAATATGCGGAGGAAACTCCCAACCAAACATTAGTACTTTCATATTCTATCTATTCCTCTTTAAACTGTTCAATCATCATTTTTATTCTAAGTAATTCGGCAACACTCCATGCCTGCGAAACGGTTCCATTAGGATGATGAGGTGGATCGCCATCATAAATTTCGCTTATAGAACCAATTCCATGAATTACCATATCTTCTTCAAAGCCATTATATATTTTTTCAATTAAGCCAACACCTGCGCTTCCGTGAATTCGCAAATACCCTTCAGCAAAATGCCCTAACAACCAAGGCCAAACGGTGCCCTGATGGTAAGAACTGTCGCGTTGATTTTGGTCACCTTGGTAAATCCCAACATAATTAGAATCCTTAGGAGAAAGTGTTCTTAATCCTTTTGGTGTTAATAATTCCTTTTTAACAATATCTAAAATAGATTTCTTAATTTCTTCGTTTTCAATAATACAATATGGTAAAGATGTCGCAAAAACCTGATTTGGTCTCATGCTCCAATCTTTAGTTTCGTATTCACAACAATCTGCCAAATATCCTTTAGTTGGATCCCAGAAAGTATCTAAAAAAGATTTTTGAATTAATTCTGGAATACCAATCCATTCTAAAATAAATTTTCGGTCCTGTGCTATTTTTGCAGCTGTTAAACTAAACATAATAGCGTTATACCATAAAGCATTAATTTCAACAGCAAATCCTCTGCGAGGTGTTACGGGTTTTCCTGCAACAACTGCATCCATCCATGTTAATGCAGTACCAGGTGCGCCTTGCCATAGCAGACCATTTTCGTGCATTTTAATATTAAAATCTGTTCCATTTCTGAATTCAGAAAGTATTTTCTTGATTTTTTTGCCATATTCCTTCCAGACGTGTTTATGACAACGTGCAAATTCACAATATTGCTGTAACGACCAGAAAAACCATAAAGGAGCATCTACAGAATTATAACAAGGATTATCAGCAGATCCGGCATTTGGAAAAAATCCACCTTTAAGTTCAGTAAGCATTGTGTCAATTACAGCCTTACATGTTTTTAAATCTCCAAGTGGCAGTGTTAGGCCAGGCAGTGAAATAAAAGTATCTCTTCCCCAGCGGCCAAACCATGGAAAACCTGCAATTACTTCTGTTCTCTTATTTTTATTTACAATAAATTGCTGAGCTGAGTTTATTAAACAATTTTCAAAATTATCGCGTGGAATTCTACCACTAAGTTCTTTGTTAAATTGTCTGTTTAAAGTTTGAGTTACTGCAATGTTAGTACTTGCAGAAAAAATAATGGTTTCTCCCTTTTTTATAGGAATTTCAAAATATCCCGGAACATATAAATCTTCATGAAAATCGTAACCTCTGTTTTGTTCTTCAAGATACTCTACATTGTAATACCAATGTGGAACTGGAATATATTCTGGCTTTTTTGAAAACTGCATAAAAAGCGAAGGATAACCAGTGTACATTTTTACTTTTACTCCATTTACTACAGAAGTAAATTTTGTATTTACATCAAGATTTGCTTTGCTTAATGCGTGAATGTTTCTGTAAGCTAAAAATGGTTTAAACCTTAATTTAGTTGGTGAGTGCGCATCAATAAGTGTGTAACGAATTAACATTCGTTCTTCATTTGTAACTAAAAGCATTTCTTTTTTTAAAACAACACCACCAACTCTATAAATGGTATTCATAACTGGATCGGTGTCAAAATCACGAATATATTTATGTCCTTTTGGTTCGTAAACGCCAGGGAATTTATGTATTCCAAGATTAAACGATTCTCCGTGTTGAATTACAGTTTCGTCGAGTGATGAAAGTAAAACATGGGTTCCACCATCAATATGATCAAGAGGGCAAGCAAGTAAAGCGTGGTATTTACGTGTGTTACAACCTACTATAGTTGTAAATGCGTAGGAGCCTGCGCGGTTTGACCTTAGAACTTCTCGTTTTAGCGAATATTCTAAGTTAATTAATTGAGTTTTATCAAATTTAATGTACCCCATATCTGTGTACTAATAAAATCGAGAATTTTGTTTGTTAGTTAAATAAATCTTTAATGCTAAAATTAATAGTTTTAAAAATTTTTACAAAAGTATGAAAAAATGTCCGTTTGTCAAGGTTAACAAATCATTAATATTAAAAAAACAGCATTTTAATGGAAATTAAAAAAGTCTTTTTCGGTCTTAAAATCTAAACAACTAAGCTTATCGCCTAAGATACAGGCTTTTGTAAAGTTAACGTGTCTAAAGTTTTTATACTCTTCTGTTTCTGTAAAAAACGGTTTATGTTGCATAGCACGTTTTAACTCTTCAATTTCTTTAATAAAACCGATAGTTTCTGAATTAAAAAAGGCATTACAGAACTTTTCCCAAATATATTCAATTGCTTTTGAAGAAGGATGAATCATGTCGTCTGCATAAAATCTGTAATCCCGAAGTTCATCAATTAATATTTCAAAAGCGGGGAAATAAAAAATATTTGAGTTTTTTTCTTGAATATTATGTAATGCTGAAAACAATAATGATTTGCTAACAGTATTTGCATGATGCCCATCTTTTAAATGCCTTACTGGGCTTACAGTAAATATTATTTTAATATGTGGATTTATTCTTTTTGAAATATCAATAATTGAATTTATTGAACCAATAATTTCAGTTAAAGTTAAAAGTCTTCTTGTAAATTTACTTGCAGGGGTTTTATGGCAATTAGAAACAATAATATTTTTTTCAATATGCTCATATATCCAAGAAGTTCCAAGAGTGATGAAAATATAATCAGTTTTTTGCAAGAAGTCATGTGAAACTGAAAGGCATTTATTAATATTATCTAAAGTAGTATTTAAATCAGTATCACTAAAACGACTATGATGATAAAAACTTTTCCAAACTCCTTTTTCGTTAAAGAGATCATCCTGTGTAAAGTTTTTATTATTTTCTAAAATTTCAAAACTGTTTTGTATAGATACCGGATTATAAATAATGCCAAATGGGTTGCAGTTAATATTGAATTTTGCTGATCTTAATTTTTCTCCAATACTCTCGGTAAAGCAAGAGCCCATTAAGAATATTTGATTATTATGGCAGAGTTTTTCTGGAAAAGAACTTTTTTCTACATTAGTTTGAAGATTCATAGCTTTTTTTTTGTAAAAGTAGAAAAATCTGACTTTTCTACTAACACATTTTAATAAAATCCATTTGTTGACTAATGAAAATATGCTACTTTTGTTTGACTAAAAAACAAAAATCAACAAAAGTAAATTTTATGGAAGAGCAAGTTCAAAAATCAAAAGCTGGTAAAATTCTTGGTATTATTTCATTTGTTATAGCAATTATAGCATTATTAATTTCAGTTATTCCAATTTTAGGAACGTTTGGGATTTTTATAGGAGTTCCTGCTTTAATTTTAGCAGTTATTGCATTAATATTGGCTATTAAAGGTAAAGGAAAAAAAGGACTTATTATTACAGCATTAATTTTATCATTTATAGCAAATAGTGTTTCAGGATGGCAATTTTATTATGAGATGAATTCAATATCAGAAATTGAAAATTTAAGTAATTCATTAGACGAAGGACTAAATAATGTTGACACAAAGTCTCTTGAAGATGAGTTGAATGATGCAATGAACCAATCTATGGATAGTTTGGGAGGCGATATCGACCAAATGCAACAAGGTTTGGATAGCATATCTGGAAAGTAAAATATTTTGAAAAGTAAGATAAAAATTTAAAATAAGTGTAGTGTTAAGTTTATAATACTTTTGATAATTAATAAAATGAAAAAGACTTTATTTTTTATAATTATTGCAGCTGTTTTATTTTCATGTGAAAAAAAAGGAGTCGAAAAACTTGATGCAAGTTACGATAATGGAAAGCCCGCAAAAGTAAGCTGGATTGATACAACTGCAGGGAAATCGGATACGCTAAAAAAGTTAGAGTATTATCCAAATGGAAATAAAAAAGTAGAAGGTGCTTTCAAAGAAAACTTACGTGATGGTAAATGGACTTATTGGTTTCAGGATGGAAAAATATGGAGTGAAGGTAATTTTAGAAAAGGAAAAAGCGATGGCATATTTAATGTTTTTAATGAAGATGGAACAAAATATATGCAATCATGTTACAAGAATGGTGTTCCTGATGGTTGCTGGATTTTCTATGATAAAAACAAGAAAAAGAAAGAGGTTTATTTTAAAGATAATAAAGCAGTAAAGGAAGTAAATTTTTAAAATTTCACATGGTTATGTATTTATAAAAATATTTAATGTCGGATATAATAAAAAATAAGTTATTTGAAGTAGAATCAGAATTTCGTGTTAGGTTTAGCGAAGTTGATTCTATGCGGGTTGTATGGCATGGTAATTATTTAAAATATTTGGAAGATGGTCGCGAGGCTTTTGGTAGTAAATATGGTTTAGGTTATATGGATTTCTTTAATAATGGGATGGTTACCCCTTTGGTTTCAATAGAATGTAATTATAAACGTCCGCTTTATTATGGCGATACTGGAATAATTACTACAAGATATATCGATACTGATGCTGCAAAGCTTGTGTTTGAATATACTATTTATAACAAAGAGACAAAAGAAATACTTTCCACTGCAAAAAGTATTCAGGTTTTTTTAAATGCTGATAGAGAATTACTTTTAACTTTTCCAGAATTCTTTTTAAACTGGAAAAGAAAAATGGGCATAATATTATAACAATAAATAATGAAAGAAGCATATTTAATTGCTGATAATATTATTTCTTCGTTAGGTTTTAATACTGCGGAAAATATTGCTGCTATTGAAAAACAAAACTCAGGAATTTTACTTTTTGAGAAAACTGATTTGTCTGATAATCCTTTTTATGCTTCCATAATTGATACTGAAAAACTAAATTGTGAGTTTGAAAAAATAACTACCAGAATAGATTTTACACGTTTCGAAAAGCTTTGTATCTTATCAATTACAGGTGCTTTAAAAAATATCAATATTGATTTAAATGCTGATGATACACTTTTGATACTTTCTACAACAAAAGGTAATGTAGATTTACTAAACGAAAATTGTTGTCCCGAAATTTCAAGAGAAAGAATGTTTTTGTGGAAAGCAGCTAAACATATTCAGGATTTTTTAAAATTTAAAAATACTCCTTTAGTTGTTTCTAATGCTTGTATTTCGGGAGTTGTTGGAATTATTACTGCTGCTCGACTAATAGAAAATGGTAAATACAAAAATATTATTGTTTGTGGTGCCGATATACTTACAAAGTTTGTTGTTTCAGGTTTTCAATCTTTTCTTGCATTAAGTTCATTGCCCTGTAAGCCTTTTGATATTAATCGTTCGGGATTAACTTTAGGTGAGGGGAGTGGTACAATAATTTTATCTTGTGAATCAAATAACAATATAGAGAATATAGTTTATAGCGGTGGTGCAATAACTAACGATGCTAATCATATTTCTGGTCCTTCACGCACAGGCGAAGGTTTATATATTGCAATAAAAAAATCTATTGCTCAGAGTAAAAATAAAACGAATAAAGAAATCGGTTTTATTTCTGTTCATGGAACTGCAACACCGTTCAATGATGAAATGGAAGCAATTGCTATTAACAGAATGCATTTTTCTGAAATTCCATTAGTGGGTTTAAAAGGATATTTTGGTCACACGCTTGGTGCTGCGGGGGTTATAGAATCAATTGCAGCAATTAATTCAATTAGAGCAGGGAAATTACATGCTACAATTGGTTTTGAAAATTCTGGTGTTACTGTTCCGGTAATAGTAAATTCAGTTACAATTGAAAAAGAAATTAGTTCATGCATAAAAGTAGCTTCAGGTTTTGGTGGTTGTAACGCAGCAGCAATATTCTCAAAAAAATGAGAGAAAATATAATCATAACAAAATATTGTAAAGTTGCAAATAATGAAATTATTGTAAACGGGGAAGTCGTTTTTTCATCAGAATCAAATTTAACTTTTTCAGAGTTTGTAAAGGAAGCATATAAATTTAAAGCAATGGCTTATCCTAAATTTTATAAAATGGATAACCTTTCAAAGCTTGGGACTATAGCTACTGAATTTTTATCAGATGAATTAAATTGTGAGAATGTAAATGGTGATGAAATTGGAATTATTTTAATGAATTCTGCATCATCACTAGATACAGATAAAAATTTTCAGAACACAATTAACGATAAAGACAATTATTTTCCTAGTCCGGCTGTGTTTGTATACACTTTACCAAATATTGTTATTGGTGAAATTTGTATAAAGCATAAAATATTTGGAGATACAGCTTTTTTTGTTTCAGAAAAATTTGATGTTGGTTTTATATATGATATGGTTGGTGATTTAATATTAAACCAAGGATTAAAAATTGTTATTACGGGATGGGTTGATTTTATTGATAATGAATATACAGCTATACTTTGTGTTGTAAAAAATATTGAAAATTCAAATAATAATAACAATGAAATAACTAAATTTACAATTGAATCTTTAAAAAGATTATTTTAGAATTTGAAATATAATGAATTATGGACGAGTTAATTGAAAAACTGAAAATAGAGATAATTGAGGCATTAAGCCTTGAGGAAATTACACCTGCTGATATTGATGCAGATGCGCCGTTATTTTTAGACGGATTAGGGCTTGATTCAATAGATGCTTTAGAGCTCATTGTTTTAATTGAGAAAAAATACGGATATAAAATTCAAACAGCCGAGGAGGGTAAAACAGTTTTGTACTCTGTTAAATCAATGGCAGAATTTATTACTAATCGTCAAAAATTATAAGTGTCAAAAAGAATATTTATTACCGGAATCGGAATTGTTTCTTCTATTGGTAACAATGAGAAAGAAGTGCTGGAATCTTTAAAATCTGGTCGTTCTGGAATAGGTATTTCTAAAACATTACAATCAATTTATCGCGACGAAATTCCTGTTGGAGAGGTAGGTCTAAGCAATAATGAACTTTCCCAATTAGCTGGTATCTCAGTAAATATTTCAAATTCTCGGACTGCATTACTTGGAATTATTGCAGCAAAGGAAGCTGTTAATAATGCAGGAATATCAAATATTAATGAATTTAAAACTGGACTTATTTCCTCTACATCTGTAGGCGGAATGGATAAGAGTGAAATTTTTTACAAAGAGTTTACTAAAAATAAAACAAAGGGCAGATTAAGAGATATTGCAACTCATGATTGTGGCGAGAGCTCACAAAATATTGCAAAAAATATAAACCTTAATGGTTTTTATACAACAATAAGTACAGCATGTTCTTCTGCAGCAAATGCAATAATGCTTGGTGCAAGGCTAATCAGAAATGGTTATGCAGACAGAATAATTGCTGGAGGTTCTGATGCGTTAAGTCTATTTACTATAAATGGATTTAATTCTTTAATGATATTAGACCGAAATTTTTGTCGGCCGTTTGATGAAACCAGAAGTGGTTTAAATATAGGTGAAGGGGCTGGATATGTTGTTTTAGAATCAGAAGATTGTGTTAATAAAACTGGGAAAACAGTTTTGGCAGAATTAACAGGTTATGGTAATGCCTGTGATGCTTTTCATCAGACAGCTTCATCTCCAGAAGGCGATGGCGCATATCTTGCCATTTCTAAAGCATTTAAATCTGGAAATATAAAACCCGAAATGATAGATTATATTAACGTGCACGGAACAGGAACTCCCAATAATGATTTATCAGAAGGAACAGCATTATTAAAGGCTTTTGGTGGTAAAGTTCCTTATTTCAGTTCTACAAAATCTGCTACTGGTCACACTTTAGGCGCATCAGGAGGCATAGAAGCTGTGTTAAGTATTTTGGCTATCAGAAATAAAATGGTTATTCCTTCATTAAACTTTAAGGAGCAGATGAAAGAACTAACAATATGCCCAGTAAAACAGAAAATTGATAATGTTGAAATAAATCATGTCCTTTCAAACTCATTTGGTTTTGGTGGTAACAATACATCATTAATATTTTCGAAAGTTTAATATGGAACTTTATATAAAAGGCATAAATACTATTTCACCTGTCGGAAGCTTCGATAATATTGATAATTTACCTGAAATTAAAGCAACTGAAGAAGGATTAAAATACTACTCTTGCATTGAGCCGTTAGCATATAAAGAAATTATTAATCCAGTTCTAATTCGTCGCATGAGTCGTGCAATGAAAATTGGAATTGCTTCTGCCTTATTTTGTTTGAAAGATGCAAAACTTGAAATGCCCGATGCCATTATTACTGGAACAGGTTTAGGTTGTGTAGAAGATAGTGATAAATTTCTTGTATCGTTGATTGAAAATGAAGAAAAAATGTTGAATCCAACGCCTTTCATTCAATCAACTCATAATACTATAAGTTCGCAAATTGCATTAATGCTTAAATGTCATGGGTATAATAGTACTTATGCCGGAAGAGGAGCGTGTTTTGAAACAGGGATACTCGATGCATCGATGCTTATTTCTGATGGTGAAGCCTCTAATGTTTTAGTGGGTGCATATGATGAATTAATTCAAAATCAGATTAAAATATTATATAGATTAGGCCAATTCAGAAACAATAACACAATAAAAAATATTTCTGGTAATCTTCCTGGAGAGGGTGCTGCTTTCTTTGTTTTATCTGATAAACAATCAGACACTGATTATGCTAAACTGGTGGGGATGGATATAATTAGTAGCGATAATTTTTTAACTGAAAATATTTGTGATTTTTTAAATAAATATTCAATAGAATTAAAAAATATTAATTCTATATTGTTAGGGAGTGAAAATTTTATATTAGAAAATTCAAAGTATAGCGATGTTATAAATATATTTCCATATTCAAATTTGTTATGGTTTAAACATTTGTGTGGTGAGTATATGACCGATTCTTCTTTTGCATTATGGCTAGCATCAAATATTTTAAAAACACAGAATATTCCAGAGAAAGTTATTATTAAAAAAAATAATACAAGTGCCTTAGATAATATTTTAATAGTTAATAAAATATCCGGAAATCAAACTGCTTTATTCTTGCTAAAAAAATGAAATGATTAATTTTCCAAAATACAATATATTGTTCTTTGTTTTAGCTATACCGTTAATTATTATTTCTTTTTTTATTGCATATTGGTGGATATTTATATTGTTATTCTTTTTTCTTTATACTGTCGGTTTAACATTAAGCTCAATAAATGTCAGATCAAACTTCTATATGAAAGTTATTTGTGAAGGGAATCATGAAAAAAACTCAATTTCAATCACGTTTGATGATGGCCCAAGTAATATTAATACTCCTAAAGTCCTCGAAATTCTAAAAAAACATAATGTAAAAGCATGTTTTTTCTGCATTGGTAAAAATGTTGAAGCAAATAAGGAACTTTTAAAACAAATTTATAAAGATGGACATATAATCGGAAATCATACCTATTCACACTCTTATGTTTTTGATTTGTTTTCTTCCACAAAAATGAAAGCTGATATACAAGCTACAAATAATATTATTTTTGAAACGATAAATAAGCATCCAAAATTATTTAGACCACCGTATGGAGTTACAAATCCTAATCTTGCAAAAGCTATAAAAAAGCTTAATTTAATTTCAGTTGGGTGGTCTTTACGTTCTTTTGATACAACTGCAAAAGGTGATGTAAATAAAATTCTTAAAAGACTTCATAAAGTGAAAGCGGGTGATATTGTTCTTTTTCACGATATTCTTGACGAGATACCTGAAATATTGGAAAAATTTATCGAACTTGTAAAGTCTAAAAATATTGAGTTTATTGGACTAGATGAAATGTTAAATGTAGAAGTGTATAATTAATAGAATTTAAAATGCTAATAGGAAATTTATTTAATATTTCACAAATTACTTATGTTATTGAAGGAGAGTTTAATATTAGTTTTAATTGTAATTCGGAACATAAAATATTTGATGGTCATTTCCCTGGCGAACCTATATTACCCGGTGTTTGCATGGTGCAATTTGTAAGAGAGTGTTTAGAGAAAGTATTAAATAAAAAGCTGCAATTAAACTCTTCAAAAACTGTTAAATTTATTAATATCATTAATCCCATAAACGAAAAACTTCTTGTTCTTGAAATTAAAACAACACACACTGAAGATGGACTTGTTGAAGCAAGGGCTGTAATTAAGAATAATGAATCAAAAGTTTTCTTTCAGATGAGAGGTGTTTGGGATTTGCTATTATAAATAAACGTATATGAAAAAAACACATATCCTTTTCGCAATATTATTTTGTTTCTTATCTAATGCTTTTTCACAAAAGAATGTGGTTGATTCTTTATTAAATAATCTCAAAAATGCAAAGAACGATTCAATAAAATGTGAACTATATATTCAACTTGGTAAGTATTTTAAAAGTGAAAATTCGGATACTACATTATACTATTATAATCAATCTCTGAAATTAGCAATTACTCTAGATCTAAAGAAGCAAGAAGCAAATGCGTTGCTACATCTAGGAATATTTTATAAAACTAAAGGTATTTACGATAAAGCATTAGATTATCAACTTAAATCTTTAAAAATATCTAAAGAGTTAGGAAATAAAAAGGAATTTGCAGTCTCAAATACTAACATCGGAAATGTTTATTATTATCAGGGAATATATGATAAAGCCATAGAATATTATTTAAAATCATTAAAAGTTTCTGAAGAGTTAAAAGATAGTATAAATATTTGTAACTCATACTATAATATTGGCAATGTATATGCCGATAATAAACTATTAGAGAAAGCCATTGAATATTATTTTAAATCATTGAAGATATCAGAAGAGTTAAAAGATGAAAATGGAGTTGCAGATTGTTACACCACAATTGGTCTTATTTATTTAGAGAAAAAGCAATTTGTAATATCATTAGAATATCATAACAAATCATTAGTGATTTATAAAAAATTAAAAAATAATTTAGGGATTTCTGGCTGTTTTTCAAATATAGGACTGGTATATGCCAGCCAGGGATTGTACGATAATGCAGTATCAAATTATAAAAAATCATTACAAATATTTGAAGAAATAGGTGATAAAAATGGAGTAATGGATTGTTATTTGAATATAGCAGAAATGAATTTACTTTTAGCCGATTCTGCTGCTTTGACTGAAACACAAAGGTTAAAATTTTTAAATAACTCGGTTGAATATGGTACAAAAGCATTTGATATTGCAAAGGAAATAAATGCTTTACCTTTTGAAAATACTGCAGCAAAACAATTAATGACAACGTTTAAAAAGCTAGGAAATTACCAAAAATCCACTGAGTTTGCTCAGATATACATAACAACAAAAGATAGTATGTTATCTGAAGAAAAATCTAAGATAATTGCTGAATTGGGAGTTAAATATGAAGACGAAAAAAAACAGTTAAAAATTGAAAACCTTGAAAAGGAAAATATAATACAACTCGAAAAAAGTAGAAAACAAAATATAATAAATTATGCTTTAGCAATTGGTCTTATCTTATTGTTAGGATTTGTAATATTAATTTACAGAAATTATAGTCAAAAGAAAAAGGCAAATAAAATACTTGAAGAAAAAAATCAATTAATTAATACACAAAAAGAAGAAATATTAGGACAATCTGAAGAATTAAAATCTGTAAATGAATATTTGTTGGATGTTAATGCAAACCTAGAAAAGCTATCTATAGTTGCACAAAAGACCGAAAATGCTGTGACTATTATGGATGGTAATGGTAATTTGTTATGGGCAAATGATGCTTTTGAAAGTCTATATGAGATTTCATTCGATGATTATATTGCAAAACATGGAAATAATATTGTAACTGCCACAATGAATCCCGAAGCAAAGAATTTAATATCTGATTGTATAAATACCGGAAAATTTATTTCCTATACAACTTTTTTTGTTTTAAAGAATGGCAACGAAAGATGGTCACAGACCCATATTACTCCTATTCTCGATAATAATGGTAAGGTATATAAATTAGTTGCAGTTGATTCTGATATTACTGAGTTAAAAAATGCAGAACAAGAAATTATCATTAAAAACAAGAAAATTACCGATAGTATAAGTTATGCAAAAAAAATCCAGGAAGCATTTTTACCCGATTTGGATATTGTTAAAAAATATTTGTCAGCCACTTTTGTGTTTTATCAACCACGCGACATTGTAAGTGGGGATTTTTATTGGTTTTATCACCTGAATGGTAAGTCGGTATGCGTTTTAGCTGATTGTACGGGACATGGAGTTCCGGGGGCATTTATGAGTATGATAGGAAATACATTATTAAATGAAATTGTTATTAATCAGAAAATATTAGAGCCTGCAAAAATATTAGAAATATTAGACCGAGAAACTAAAAAGACTTTGCATAGCGAAAGCGATAATGAAAATGATGGTATGTCAATAAGCGTATGTGTGTTTGATGTTACAGCTAAAACGGTTCGATTGGCCTGTGCTGAACAGTCAATTCTCATAATAGAAAATGGAGAGCCTAAAGTTATTGAGGGTTCTTTTTATGGAATTGGATTTGGTCACCCAAAAGAATTTCCTTTTACCGAACACGAATTTAAGATAAAAGAAAATCAAACTATATATATGTTTTCTGATGGTTACTCCGATCAATTTGGTGGCTATAATGGAAAGAAATTTATGTTAAATAATTTTATTAAATTATTACAAGAGAATGTAAATTTACCTATGAACCAGCAATCTGATGTTATTAAAGAGACTCTTAATCAATGGGTAAATAAGGAAAACAGAGAAGTTTTTGGTTTAAAAAATTGAAAGCCAATTTCATATTCCCAAATAGATGATATAACAGTTTGGGGAATAAAAATGTTATAACAAATATCAAATAAGAAAAGATTTTCTATTTTTTCTTATGTATTTTAGCCGTACTTACTTTTTCTTTTATTGGAGTGAGTTCCTTCTGTGGACCACGAATAGCCTCAATACCAGGTAAAACTTTTCCTTCAAGGTATTCTAACATTGCACCTCCACCGGTTGAAACATAACTCATCTGATCGGTTAGATTAAATTGATTAAGAACTGCAACCGTATCACCACCGCCAATTAGAGAAAATGATCCGCTAATTGTTGCACTGGCAACAGCAATAGCTATTGATTTTGTTCCTTGTCTATAGTTTTCCATTTCAAAAACTCCCATTGGCCCATTCCATAAAATGGTTTGAGAGTGATTTATAATTTCGGCAAAACGACGGCAAGATTTTGGTCCAATATCTAAACCCATCCAACCATTTGGAATATGATCTGATGATACTGTTTTAAATTGTGCTTCATTCGAGAAACCATTTGAAATTACTGCATCGGTTGGTAAATATAGATTTACTCCTTTTAACATAACTTCTTGCACAATACTTTTAGCTAAATCAATTCTATCTCTTTCAATAATAGAGTCACCAACTTTTCCGCCTAATGCTTCCATAAAAGTAAAAGACATTCCGCCACCAATAATTAAGTTATCAACTTTATTTATAATGTTTTTAATGATTCCAATTTTAGTTGAAACTTTTGCGCCACCAATAATTGCTGTAAATGATGGTTGTGCATCAAATAAAACTCTGTCAAGATTTTTTATTTCGCCTTCAAGTAAGTGTCCAAAATAACTTTTTCCTTTAAAATATTTTGCAATTGTACAAACAGAGGCGTGACTTCTGTGTGATGTTGCGAAAGCATCATTAATATAAACATCTCCCAGAGATGCAATGTCTTTTGCAAATTTTTCATCACCACTTTCTTCTTCAGGGTAAAAACGAAGATTTTCCATCATTGCAACTTCGCCTTGTTTCATTTTACCACAAACATTAAAAGTATTTGGACCAAAAAGATCGCGTGTAAAAATAACATTACGCCCAAGTAATTTAGATAATACTGGAACTATTGGGGTTAATGAATAATCTGCTTCGTAACCATTTGGACGACCAAGGTGAGTCATTAAGATTACCGAACCACCGTCATTTAAAACTTTATTGATAGTTGGAATGGATTCTCGGATACGAGTATCATCCATTACTTGTCTGTTGTGATTTAATGGAACGTTAAAGTCAACTCTGATTAGAGCTCTTTTGCCTTTAAAATTTATATCATTAATTGAAAACATGTTTAAAAAAGTTTAGTTATTTACAGGCATCTAAATTATAAAATATTTTTTAATTACTTTTGAATGCTTAATAAATAATTAATTAAATTGTATAAATGAAGTTTTCAGAGGTAGTTGGACAAAAAAATGTAAAGCGGTCACTAATTTTTGCGAAAAAAGAAAACCGAATTCCACATGCATTATTGTTTAATGGTCCCGAGGGTTGTGGAAAATTAGGTTTAGCTGTTGCTTTTTCACAATATATTAACTGTGAAGAACCAGAAGATGATGACAGCTGTGGAACTTGTATTTCTTGTTTAAAATACAAGAAACTTATTCATCCCGATTTGCATTTTGTTTTTCCATTAATGAAAGTGAGCGAAACAACTTTGGTGTGTAACGAGTTTCTTAAAGAATGGCGCGAAATACTACTTGCCGACATTTATTTTACACCACTACAATGGTATGCGCATATTGGTAGAGAAAGCAAACAAGGAGTTATTTACGCAGAAGAAGCCGGAGAAATAATTAAAAAACTTAATTTAAAAACTTTCGAGGCAGAATATAAGTGCATGATAATATGGCTTCCCGAGAAAATGAATATTGCTGCAGCTAATAAATTGCTTAAAATTCTTGAAGAACCACCTGATAAAACTGTTTTTATTTTAGTAGCTGAAGAAACTGAGCATTTACTTCCAACTCTTTTATCAAGATGCCAGCTTGTTAGAATTCCGCCAATAAAAGATTCCGATTTGTATGAGGCATTGCAAAAACAGTCAGAGTTCTCTGAGCATGATATAAAAAACGCTGTAATGCTTTCCGAAGGAAATATGATTAAAGCAGCATTAATTTTAGAAAATTCGGGAAATAACCAACAATTTCTCGAGAATTTTAAATTATTAATGCGTGCAGCCTTTGCTGTTAATATGATCGAAATAATTAAGCAAACTGACGAAATAGCCTCTTTTTCAAAGGAAAAGCAAAAAGATTTTTTAATTTTTATGCTTAAAGTTATTAGAGATAATTTTTTGATAACTGAAGGAGCAGGAACAAAAGTGATACATAGACCAGAAGAAGCAGAATTTAGCTCAAAATTTCATCCTTTTATTAATCAAAGAAATGTTTTTAAAATAGTTGAAGAGATAGAAAAAGCTCATTTTCACCTAGAAAGGAACGGAAGTCCTAAAATTGTATTATTAGATATGATGCTTTCTATAGCTCGTGTTATAAAATCCTAATTTTCTGACTATTTTTGTATCCAAATAATTTTATTTTTTATAAAAGCTATAATTAGTTATACTTTTATAGTTTTTTTAATCAATTGTGTTGCTAATGAATAGTATGAATTGTATATCAAGGGGCTGCCATATCGAAGGAGCTGAGGGAAACACTACTCAGTGCCATGCCTCTAACTCTTGCAATAAGCTTGATGTGTTTAATTGGCTCGAAGATGTTCCTGTTTCTGCAAGGGTAACAGATATTGCTGAAATAAGATTTAAAAATAGTCGAAAATATTTTTACAGAAATGTAAATGAACTAAATCTACGAAAAGGTGATGTTGTTGCAGTTGAAAGTAGCCCTGGTCATGATATTGGAATAGTTTCTCTTATAGGCGATCTAGCTTTTGAGCAAATGAGAAAATATAACGTTTCGCCTGATAATCCAGATATTAAAAAGATATACAGAAAAGCCAAAGGTTCTGATATCGAAAAATGGGCAGAAGCAATCTCTCTCGAAGAAAAAACTATGATTAGGGCAAGAAAAGTTGCTGTTAGTCTTAGTTTGAACATGAAAATTGGTGATGTTGAATATCAGGGCGATAAGACTAAAGCGATTTTTTATTATATAGCCGATGAGCGTGTAGATTTCAGAGAGTTAATTAAAGTTCTTGGTGCCGAATTCAAAGTGAGAATTGAAATGAAGCAAATTGGTGCTCGCCAGGAAGCTGGTAGAATTGGCGGTATTGGCGCATGTGGGCGTGAGCTTTGTTGTGCAACCTGGATGTCAAATTTTAATTCTGTTTCTACTAATTCTGCACGTATTCAGGATATTTCATTAAATCCGCAAAAACTTGCTGGACAATGCAGTAAACTTAAATGTTGTTTAAATTACGAATTAGATGTTTATGTTGATGCGCGTAAAGGATTTCCGGAAAGATACGAGCAGATTGAAACTACCGAAGGAACACTTTATATTCAAAAAACTGATATATTCCGCAAATTGTTATGGTACTCTAAAGAAAAGGATAATCTTAACGATTTAATTGCTGTTTCGGTTGAAAGACTTCTTGAAATTCAGAGCCAGAATAAACAGGGTATTAAAGCTGAAGTTACTAATGAAGCCGAGAAAAAAATTAAAAGTGACGAAAATCTCGATTTTACCAATGTTGTTGGTCAGGAAAGCTTAACTCGTTTTGATAAGAAAAAGCCGAATAACAATAATAAGAATAGAAACAATAACAATAAAAATAATTTTAATCGTAGAAATCAGGGTAATAGAAATAAACCTCTAGGTAATGCAAATAAAGGCGTATAAAATAATTTGCTTTTTTATTTTGTTAATTGTTGTATTTTCATGCGATAATTCGCGTTATTTTGAAGAAAATAAACCCATATCTGGACAGGTTTGGAATAGAAATAATATAATATCCTTTAAAGTTCCAGTAACAGATACTCGCTCGGCGAATAATGTTTTTATTAACATCCGTCACAATGGATTGTACGAAAAAAGTAATATGTATCTTTTTATAAATATTATTGCACCTGATGGAAATAAATTAAGAGATACAGTTAATTGTCTTTTAGCTGATGATAAGGGAAAATGGTTAGGTAGTGGCTTGGGCGACATATATAGCAATCAGCTACTTTATAAAAAAAATATTACTTTTCCTATACAGGGCGATTATACCTTTGAAATAGAACAGGCTATGCGAATGGATAATCTTAAAAATGTTGAAGATATTGGAATTCGAATTGAAAAAGTAAAATAATTACTCGAATTGTGGGAAAAAATAAACTCGCTCGTTTTGCCGAAATGGAAACTCTGCCAAATGTTGTGCAGGCCCCTTTTAGCGAAGCTTTAAATACAAAGTTTAAATTCAAAGGAGTATGGAAGCAAGAATTTTTTAAAAACAATAATCCTCTTGTACTGGAATTAGGTTGTGGTAAAGGAGAATATACTGTTGGATTGGCAAAACGATTTCCAGAAAAAAACTTTTTAGGTGTAGATATCAAAGGTTCTAGAATGTGGGTTGGTGCCAGACAATCTTTTAATGAGAAAATTTTAAATGCAGCATTTTTAAGAACAAGAATCGAATTAATTGATTCATTTTTCGAGAACTCCGAAGTGGATGAAATATGGATTACATTTCCTGATCCTCAATTAAAAAATAAAAGAACAAAAAAGAGATTAACATCATCATCATTTTTAACAAAGTACAGAACTTTTCTGAAAAAAGATGGAATTGTGCATTTAAAAACTGATAGCGATCCATTATTTAATTATACCAGAAAATTATTAAAATATAATTCATTACCTATTTTAACCGAAACAGATGATTTATATTCAACAAATTTTGCTGATGATATTAGAAGCATACGTACTCATTACGAAACAATGTTTATGGAAAAAGGCGAGAATATTACATATTTGAAGTTTAATATTCATTCAGCTAATAATATAATCGAGTCTCCTGATGAAGAAGAAGCTCAGTAATAAAATTCAAGACCCATTATTAGATATAAAAACCGGATTCTTTGAGAAAGTTTTTGAAGTTGCAAGACAAGTTCCTTATGGTAGAGTGACTTCTTATGGTGCAATTGCTAAATTTTTAGGATCTTCACAATCAGCCCGAATGGTAGGCTGGGCAATGAATCAAACTCATGGTTGTAAAAGTTTTGTACCAGCTCACAGAGTAGTTAATAGGCTAGGTTTACTAACAGGAAAGCATCATTTTGCTACCGAAAATGAAATGGAAGAACTTTTAAAAAACGAAGGGGTAGAAGTTGTTAATGATAAAATAATAGACTTTAATAAACTTTTTTGGGATCCTTGTAAAGAATTAATCTAAATAAATAAAATTTTTGTAATTTTGCAAAAAATATTTGTGATGGATAAAGATAAAATTGTTGAAGTTCTAAAAACTATACACCACCCTGAAGAAAAAATTGACATTGTTTCATCTGGAATAATGATCAATATTTCTGGCGATGATAAAAAAGTAAAAATCATATTACAATTTAAGAAACCAGTTGATGCTCTTGCAAATTCTGTGAAAAGGGCATCCCTTCAAGCTCTAAATGAAAAATTTGGAACTGAATTCGAATTCGAGATTGAAAATATATTTCTACAACGAAAAGTTGAAGAAAGAATACCATTTAAAGATGTAAAAAATATTATAGCTGTTGCATCAGGAAAAGGTGGAGTTGGAAAATCAACAGTAGCTGCTAATTTAGCTGTAGCACTTTCAAAAAAAGGTTTAAAAGTTGGCTTATTTGACGCTGATATTTATGGTCCATCTGTTCCAAAAATGTTTGGAGTAGAAGATGAAAAACCTCCAATGAAAAAAATTGACGGACGTGAATATATTTCTACCGTAGAAAAATTTGGAGTTAAATTATTATCTGTTGGCTTTTTTGTAAGTCGTGAGCAGGCTTTAATATGGCGTGGAGCAATGGCAACAAGTGCCATAAAGCAATTAATGGAGGAAGGTGATTGGGGCGAACTTGATGTTGTAGTTTTAGATATGCCACCAGGTACTAGCGACATTCATTTAACCTTAGTGCAATCTGTTGCGGTTACAGGTGTGGTTATTGTTACAACACCTCAGGAAGTTGCTTTGGCCGATGCAATAAAAGGAGTAAACATGTTTAGAAATAAAGATATTAATGTGCCGGTTTTAGGTCTTGTAGAAAATATGTCTTGGTTTATTCCTGCTGAACACCCCGAAAATAAATACTTTTTATTTGGAAATGGTGGAGGAAAGCGACTAGCTGAAGAATTAAAAGTTCCATTGTTAGGACAAATTCCAATTGTTCAAAGTATTTGTGAATCTGGTGATGCAGGAACTCCTGTCGCTTTAAATAGTGATAGAGCAGATGGAAAAGCTTTTGCAAATCTTGCAGAAAAAGTATTGATTGCACTCGAAGAAAGAAATCAATCAGAAAAAACTAAAAAAGTAGAAATAACTAAATAAATAAAATCATGGAAAAACAAGAAATTTTAGACAAAGTAAACCTTGCTATTGACTCAATTCGTCCTTATTTGCAAGATGATGGTGGAGATATTGAATTAGTTGAAGTTACCGACGATTTAACTGTAAAAGTTCATTTGCAAGGTGCTTGCGGATCATGTCCTCATAGTTTAATGACATTAAAAAACGGTGTAGAACAAGCAATCCGTCGCGAAATACCAGAAATAAAAGAAGTAGTAGGAGTATAAACTTCTGTTTTTTTTAATATTAAAACCCTTATAAAATGAGGGTTTTTGTTTTTAATTAAAAATATTAACAAAATGAATAAATATTTTCTCTTTGTTGCAATAATGTTTACTAAAATAACATTTGCACAAGTGGTTGATCCCGAAAAACAGCTTAGAACAAAAGACATTGATACTTTAAATGGGTGGAAAAGCAGTAATGTTATCGGTGTTAATTTTTCGCAATCATCTTTTACTAATTGGGCTGCTGGCGGACAAAACAGTATTGCAGTAAATAGTCTTTTTAGCTTATCGGCAAAATATAAAAGCAAGCATTCTTCCTGGGATAATTTTTTAGATTTAGGATATGGAATGCAAAAACAAGGTAAAGATGGTGAGGTTATTAAAACTGATGATAAGCTAGATTTTACCTCTAAATATGGAAAAGATGCTTTTAAAAATTGGTTTTATGCTGCACTAATAAATTTTAAATCTCAAATGACTCCGGGATATAAATATCCTAATGATTCTACTATTATTTCTGATTTTTTGGCTCCAGCATATATTACTACCGCATTAGGAATGGATTTTAAAAAAGGGGAAAATTTATCAATTTTTATTGCACCTGTGTCGGGTAGAATTACAATTGTAAATAGTACTTTGCTCGCAGATGCTGGTTCTTATGGTGTGGAGGCAGCAACGTACGATACTACAGGAAAAATTATTTCACATGGAAAAAAAATTAGATCTGAGTTTGGAGGATATATGAGAATATTTTGGAAAATTGATATAATGAAGAATATAACATTTCAATCAAAAGTGGATTTGTTCTCAAATTATATAAAACATCCAGAAAATGTTGATGTAAACTGGGAGGCTTTAATATCAATGAAAGTAAATAAATATATTTCCGCAACAATATCTACAAATCTAATTTATGACGACGATGTAATTATTGCAGTTGATAAAAATAATGATGGTATTATTGAAGCTAATGGACCACGTATTCAGTTTAAAGAAGTTCTTGCTATTGGTTTTACTTATAAATTTTAATCTTAAAACTTAAAATAATATGGGAGTTATAAAAGAATTTAAAGAATTTGCCGTTAAAGGAAATGTTCTTGATATGGCAATAGGTATTATCATTGGAGGTGCTTTTGGTAAAATTGTTACTTCAATGCTAAATGATATACTAATGCCACCACTTGGTTTGCTTATAGGTGGTACAGATTTTACAGATTTAAAAGTTACTATTAAAGAAAAATCTATTGATGCGGCCGGAAAAGCTGTCTCGGAAGTAACATTAAATTATGGCAGTTTTATTCAAACTTTTATTGATTTTATTTTGGTTGCAATTGCAGTTTTTATGATTATTAAAATAATGAACCGAATTCGTTCAAAAATGGAAGCAGCCCCAAAACCAGCTTCTCCACCTGCTGAACCAAGCAAAGAGGAAATTTTACTTACCGAGATAAGAGATCTTCTGAAGAAATAAATAATTATCTAACTATTGTTACGGAACCGGAGTATTCATGATGTATTCCGGTTTCGTCATTATATTTTACCATCCAGGCATAACTGCCTATTGGAGCTTTTTTTCCGCTTTTTGTTTCGCCATTCCATTGGTCTGTATAATTTTTTGTTCCCCAAAGAACAGTACCCCATCTGTCAAATATTTTTAGCGAGAATGTTTCAGTTACAACTCCATGTCCTAACACAAAGAAGAAATCATTTTTTCCATCATTATCTGGACTAAATGCATTTGGAGCATAAAATGTGTATTCATTTATTATTTGAACCATAAGCGACGATGAATCTAAACAGCCCTTATCAGTTTTTGTGATCAGGGTTACATTATAATAAGCAGGAGTTGTTGCAAAAGTATGCCATGGGTTGGTAACTAAAGAAGAATCTCCATCTTCGAAATTCCAAAAACTTTGAAAGTTATCAGTACTTAAATTTATAAAATGAATGGTAGGTGTAATAATATTTGCTGTGTTTGGTTCTGCAATAAAACGTGCTTCCGGACGTGGAAATACAGAGATGTAATTATTTATACTAAAATGATTTTTACATCCTTCAGGTGATGTTACTTGTAAATCTACGCTGTATGTACCGTCATTTTCAAATTTATGTGTTGGGTTCTTTTCTGTAGAAGTCATGTTATTGCTGCCATCTCCAAAGTTCCATAAGTAAGATTGACCAAAGTCTATGTTAGGTTCATTAAAATGAACCATTAGTGGTTCACATCCTTGAATACTATCAGCATAAAAGTTAACAGGTGGAAGAGGTTTTACAATTATTGGAATATTTAAAGTTGTGGTTGGTGATCCGCAGTCATCTTTCACTAGAATGTTATATGTCATAGATTGAGATGGAAAAACATTAACAGGATTTATCATAGCATTTCCATTTAACAAATAAGAATAATTTCCATTACCTCCTTGTGGATGTATTGTTATATGTACACTTTCGCCTTGACAAACTTGTGGGGCACTTACTTCAAATGTTGCGGTTATTTCGGGGTTTACAGTTATTGTAACATTAGCCACATTGCTTATACATTGTTTGCTATCTACTGCGGATAATTGATATGACGTAGTAGTTGAAGGTGACACAGTTATTGAATTTTGATTTGAGCCGTTATTCCAATGTAACACGTAAGGGGCAGTACCACCAGTTATTGAGGAATTAATGGTAGCACTTTGTCCAATACAAATTGTTTGATTACTTGTAATACTAACTGAAACTTTTTCGGGTTGATTAATAACATAATTGCCATTTATACTACAATTATTCGCATCTGTAATTGTTACAGAATAATTACCTGCAAATACACCATTTAAAGAAGTGTTCGTAGAATTGTCGCTCCATAGATAATAATAAGGTGGAGTGCCATTTATAACATTAAGAATAATGTTTCCATTACTATAACCCCAACAGGTAGCATTTGTAACAGTACCTGTAAATGATACGGGAAGTGGTGAATTAATGCTCCATGAATTTGAAATAGTACAGCCATTTGCATCTCTAACAGTAACTGTGTAACTGCCAATTGTTAAATTGTTAAGATCGGAAGTGGTTGATCCATTGCTCCATAAATATGTGTACGGTGTTACACCGCCAATTGCATTTGTAGTAATTGTTCCATTTGTTGAACCAGCACATAAAACATCTGTAGGGGTACCACTTACCGAGATGTATGATGAAGGTTGGGTAACAATTGCGGTTGAAGTTAAAGTACATCCATTATTGTCGGTAACAGTATTAATATAAGTTCCTGCTATTAAATTTGAAGATGTTTGTGTGGTTTGGTTCATTCCGTCGTTCCAAAGGAAAGAGTAAGGAATAGTTCCACCACTTGCAGTTACTGTTGCAGTTCCGTTTGCTCCACCAAAACAAGATACAGGTGTTGATGAAGTTGTACTATTTATTGATGTTGGCTGTGAAATAGAACTGTTTTGAATAGTTGAACAACCATATGAATTGGCTATAGTCACAGTGTAATTTCCAGCAATTAAATTTGTAGGATTTTGTAATGTTGAGCCATTATTCCAGATGTAAACGTATGGTGTAATTTGCCCTGTTTCCGTTGTTGTAATAGAACCTGTAGCAGTGCCATAACAAATTGCCGGAGATGTGGCAAATGATGCTGTTGGGTTTGATAAAACTTCAACGTTTTTAAAAGCAGTTCCAGAACAACCATTATCGTTTATTGAAAGAGTTATTGTTTTTAAACCGGTTGTTGCCCATGAAATATTATGTGGACCAGCAGTAGAGGCAGATGCTGGTGTACCTCCATTAAAATTCCATAAATATATTGCAGAAGGACCAGCAGTTCCACCAAATTGAGCAATTGTTGGTTGATTTAAACATACCGTATCTGTCGAAACAGTAAATAAAGGAGTTAAAGGGGGTACCATCGTAACAGTTACCTGCATTAAAGTATCTTGAACACAAGGATCGTTGATAGAAACAGTATATGTTGTTGTAACAATTGGACTAACAGTAATTGATAAAGTTGTGTCTCCTGTGCTCCATAAATAATTAATTAAAGTAGGATCTATATTTGGATTAACTACAGCGGTTAATGTTACTGGTTGTCCTGCGCAGACTGTTGTGTCATTAGACAAATGAGGATTTAAAGTATAATTATTTAAAATGAAAATAGTGTCAGAAACCGTTGTTAAACTGCAAGGACAACCATTAGTTAGAGAAATAGTAAAATATTCAGTAGTTTCAACTAAGTTATCTAAAATAGCAGAATAATGAATGGTATCACCAAGTTCACCGGCATGTATCCAGAAAGATGTTGGTATTGATGTGTAGTCAGTTCCATTTAAGGCGGTTCCTGAAATGTTTAGTTGAACATGGATGGAATCTGTTAAATCAATTGTGTCTAGTCTGGAAAAAACAAAATAATTATCACAACCTTCTAGAACTTCATCGCTGATAGCAATTGAACTAAAATGATTAAAAGCAATATCGCCACCAGAAGAAAAACTACCTGCTTCAAGATATACTTGTGAATCAAGTGTTGCATCTCCGGCATCTGCGATAGCAAGTTTTATATGATAGGTTTGACAAGGTACAACTAAGGCTTGAGCGGTAATAGGTATTGTATATCCATCAAGTGTTACAGGGTATGTGCCTGCATAATTATCTACATAATAAGCACAATTAACACATGGCCCAATTGGTGGTGAGCCAGCACCATTGTTTACATTATAAATAGATACAGGTGTATTTGTTCCTGGAATTAACGCAATATTTTGTCCTGTATAATTACCTCCTGAAGGATTAGGGCCAGATAGAAAGAAAGCAAATACATCATTAAAACTTGGTACATATTCAGGATATTCTTCTGAACCAAAAACGAAATTAAATTTTAAAGTATCAGAAGA
>CAILUD010000225.1 GCA_903837285.1 uncultured Bacteroidota bacterium
AACGTTAAAAGATAGTTTGATTTATGATACTATTTCGGTTCGTGTTTTTAATTATCATGACGAATTTTATACTATAAAAGGAATTGCCATAGGAGACACACAAAAGGTTCATATTGAATCTAGGGATAGTTTAATTCAGGTGATATACAAAGGTGAACGTTTAAAGCCCTTGTTGTGGATATTTTCAAGAAGAAAACTTCAACAAGTTATAAGTTGTAAAAATCCAAATAATAAATTAGAATACATAAGAATATTTGAACTTCTTAATTGAAATAATACATCTCTCTACATTATTGCATATTGCTAATAATCTTCTTATTCTTGTCTAAAGCTTATATGTTATTATAAATTATTTTGTTATAGCTAAATTTTATTTTATATTTGAAAGGTGTTTTGTCGTTGCCTATTTTATGCTATAAAATATGTGACTGACGGGGCGGTGCCGTAATTACTTCAAAATAAAATCTTTGTTAAGTGCTAGTAAATCACTTGTTTCTCATGTTGTCTTTCCACGAAATCAACATAATATTTCCATCATTTAATTCACAATATCCAAATTCATAACAAAAATTGTAAAATTTCCCATTTTTTGCAGTCCAATTATGAGTATTATAATTAAAATCAAAACCTTCTCTTACTAAAGTTTCTTTTTCAATTTTTGACTTACCAAAAGAATTTAAATGTTTTAATATCCTGCGATTATACTTTAACTTATTATCAATTCTATTATATATACTTGCTTCTTTTAATTTGGATTTTTTATAATGAAAAGTAGATTTACAATTGATACTACAGAACTTTTGACCAATACGACCAGGAAGTTTTACATCACATTCTAAACATTTTTCAGTAATTATTGTTTGCATATTCATTGGCTTCTTTTAGGCAGTTAATTTACAAGTAAAAATAAATAATAAATTTCAGTATTATAAATTTATTGTTATTTTTATAGATAATTTTTCATTTAGCAACTCCCATGAAATCAGATATAAAACTTGAGTTTAGCACTCACCGAAATAATCCTGTTATACTTGTTATTTTCAAATATAACAATGAGATTCTTTCGAAATTAAGAACAATAAGTTCATCAAAGTGGAGTCAGACAAAAAAATCATGGTACGTGGCCCACACGAAAGAAGTAATTGAGCAGTTAAAGAAGTTGTTCCCTGAAATGGTACTTCAAAAAGAAAATACTCCAAATAACAATTTACCTAATAAGACTAATTCAAATAATACTACCGTAAAAAAAGAAGAAATTTTCACTGTTGAAAAGAAGATAGAGATTCTTAAAAATATGACAGGTATTGCAGATGTTTCATCAAAAACAGCTGTTACTATTTCAGAAAACTCGAATGTTAAAATTCGTGTTTCTGACAAGAAAATAGAAATTCATTTACCTGAAAATGCCGATGACGCAAGTTTTCTTCTAAGCTTCAAGTTTTGCATCTGGGATGAAAGTAATCTTTGTTGGATTATACCTAATTATGGAGATAATTTAAAAGAATTGCAGAAATATTTCAAAAAGCGAATTAGTGATTATGAAGAACAAAATGAAATTAAAAAAGAAAAAATAACCCTTTCACCAATAAAAGAAATAATTAAAAAGGATATTGGTTTTTCACGTAATGGCGATGTTCGTATTAATGTTTTTGGCCGTCAGATTGCTGTTCAGTTACCAAAAAATGATAACGATATAAATTTCCTTGTAAGTTTTAAATATGCACGTTGGGATTCTAAGAAATTTTGTTGGATCATTCCTAATTATGGAGACAGTTTATTAAAATTAGAAACATATTTTGAGGGCAGAATTTGCGAATTTGAAATTCATGAGCAAATTGAAATAAATTCAGCTCCAAATGAATATCAGAAAATAGATAAAAACGAAATATTAATTATTAAAACTACAAACGGAAGATTAAAATTGTTTTTCGGATTAAATAAAGACCTGACCAAAGCTATTAAATCAATGCCATTTAATAGTTGGAATAACCAGTATAAATATTGGAGTGTCCCCTATACAGAAAGAATACTGGATGAAATAAAAGATTTTGCTAGCAATTTAAATTTCAAAATTAAATACCAAGAAGAGGAAGAAGATAAAACTGAGAAAAAAAGAAAAATATCTGTCTACAATATTCCAAATTACCGCCGTTGCCCAGATGAATATATTTTAAAGCTTAAAGAAATGAGATATAGTGAGCAGACTATTAAAGTATATTCAGCAATGTTCGAGGGGTTTATTAATTTTTATCATAAGTTTGAATTAAACGATATTGAAGAGTCAATGATAACAGATTATTTGCGACACCTGGTATTTGACAGAAAAGTATCATCTTCAACACAAAATCAGGCAATAAATGCAGTAAAATTTTATTATGAAAGAGTTTTAGGAGGACTTCGTAAAGTTTATTTGATTGATAGGCCAAGAAAAGAATCTACACTTCCGGTTGTTCTTAATGAAAAAGAAATAAGAGATCTAATTAATGCAACAACTAACATTAAGCACAAAGCCATTTTAATGACAATTTATTCGGCAGGTTTACGCATTGGAGAAGCACTTGCTTTAAAAATGAAAGATATTGATTCGGATAGAATGCAGATAAGGGTTGAACAAGCAAAAGGCAAAAAAGATAGATATACTGTTTTATCGCCAAAAACATTGGAAATTTTACGATTATATTTTAAAGAGTACAAACCTAAAAAATGGCTATTTGAAAGTCCAGACGGAAATCAATATTCCAGGCGGAGCGTTCAAGTAGTTTTAGCAATAGCAGTTAAAAAAGCAAATATTAATAAAAAGGTTGTTGTACATACATTACGGCATAGTTTTGCTACTCATTTACTAGAAAATGGAACAGATTTAAGATATATTCAAACGCTGTTAGGTCATTCGAGCAGTAAAACAACTGAAATTTATACTCATGTTACAACAAAGGCATTTGGACAAATTAAAAGTCCACTGGATAAATTGGACATTGATTGACCATATGAAATTAATACAAATTATGGTATCTTTAGAAATTAATTAAATATGAATTTCGCTTATTTGTTAAAAACAGGAAATATGCGCAACTACATCGAAAGTATATTATTCATTTCTTTTACGGCCCAGTTTTTGACGTATTGTTCAGATTTAATGAAACTTAACCAATGTAACTATAATAGATATACACGCAACATGTTGCGTGTATCAAAGTGTTA
>CAILUD010000226.1 GCA_903837285.1 uncultured Bacteroidota bacterium
AATAACTTTTTATATTAATTTCTCTAAAATTTTAAAACAAAATTATTATTATTATATTTGCATCATGGCCCCGTAGCTCAACTGAATAGAGTATCTGACTACGGATCAGAAGGTTACAGGTTTGACTCCTGTCGGGGTCACAAAAAAAAGTTCAATGCCACGCATTGAACTTTTTCATTTTATGTTAATTCTTAAGCTATTCCTTTGTAACTTTATAAACTTTCCTTTGCGAAGCTGTTATAATGCTTACAAAATAAATTCCTCCAGGCTCTTTATCTAAATTAAAAACCTTAATGTTTTTTCCTGAATTAAATTGTTCATCAGATGAAATTACAACCCTTCCAACAACATCAGAAATTGTAATATTTGCTTTATTTGAGTTAAAAGAATTATACTCTAAAGTAAGTCGAGATTTCAAAGGATTTGGATATAACAATATAGATTCAAATCCATCTAATCCGGCCACACCCTGATCATCGTGAACTCTAAAAATAATTTTACTTTGATCGCAAATAGTAGTATCACTGTTGTAACAAATGCTATAAATAAGGGAATCGTAACCTAAATAAGTATTATTTGGTGTATATGTAATAGTTGTATCGGCAGAATTAAACTGCACTGTACCATGTTGTGGTAATGCTATAATATTAAATTTTAAACTTGAAATACCATGATTATTATCGTTTGCTAACATATCAACTTTAATAATAGTATCATTTTTTACAGAAGCACTATCAACAACAGCTATAGGACCAGGGAAAAATTTAACATTATCCAGATAAGCATTATCAAGAACAAAAGGTATAAAAAGTACTGTTGTATCCTTAGAAATATTTCGGGTTTCGAAAGTAAAAATAAAATCAGTTCCTTTATAATTACTTAAATCAATAAGATGTGTAACAAATGCATCAGAGGATGGCGTTGTTGGATTATAAGTACCACCAATTTGATTGCCATCTGCTAAAATCCTTAAATTACTTGCAATCGTATAATCGTTTGGACCAATGTATTGTGAATAAAGTGTACCGCCATGAGTCTGTTTTAAAGAAAACTTTAAGTAAACAGAATTCCAAGCAACTGCGTTAACACAAAAATTTGCTTTGGCCGATAAAAAAGCATTTATCTGCCAAGTGTTAAAACCGCTAGGCAATTCAAGTAAATTTATATAACTCATAACATTTCCACCTGTCATTAATAAACCTTTTGTGCTACCCGGAGCATGAGCCTGATTTTTAATAATAATATTTGAATATCTTGTAGTAATCGGCAAGAAAAAATCAAGAGCATTTAATTCTTCAAATCCAAGTTGAGTAAATCCTAACGATCGGATATTTCTTACTTTATAATTACTAATCATATCGTTAGTATTTAAAGTATCTACATCAAAATCTGTCCATGCACTTAAAATATATGTACTATCAGCAGTTGCATCAAGTTTTTGATTAAAAACATAAGTAAAAGTATCTGTAGGGTACATTGTTGCAGGAAGAACAAATTGCTCAATTATTGGAGTTCCATTATTTACTTTATACGCTACATCGATGGTATCTCCAATTCCCAAAGTATCGCAACCAAAAAATCTGATTTTAACAGTAACAGGCTCATTTGGTAACAACGAACACGACGAAACCGGAGTTGTAATTGCAACCACACCCACATCAATATTTTGCTGAAGTAAAGTTTCAAAAGTATAGCCCATTAAACTATCAGTAAAACCGGTTGTTCCGGGACCATATTTTACCCAACAATTAAGCGTATGATTTCCTAATGTTGATGCATCAACAGGAACAGAAAAATTTACAGCTAGCGAATCGCCACCATTCCATGGATTTAATACTTTATAATATTCATAAACTTTTGCACCGCCATCAAACTGATATGCTAACGAAATGGTATCATTTACTGGTAATGTAGAATTACATCCATTATAAAAAAGCAAAGCAGAAACTGTTTCAAGACCTAAATTACATGAAGTTTTAGGAGCAGAAATATCAACAACGTACACTTTTTGTGGATCGTAAGGGTAACCAACACCAACCGCTGCCCAAGCATTTGCAGTCTGGTATGCTTCAACTGAACAATTTCCATATATATTCTGGGCCGCCTGCAAGGTTGCCTGATATGCATCATAATAATTTGCAGAAGGAGTTAAGTAATATGCAAGAGTATTGTATGCAATATTTTCTGAAACCACATGACCTTGTGCGGTAACCGAAAAAGCATCGCCATTATCATTAGTACCAGTACCGCCTTCGGTAAGTAAATAAAACCAAAAATTTGCAACACCAGAATTTGTATGAACTCCTCCGTTATCCATATTGTTAATATCTAAATCCCAGTGTGTACCTAAATATGTGTCTGGATTTTGATAATCATTTGGATTAATCATAGAACGAAAAGGAGCTCCAATATCTTCTCCTATTAACCAATTAGGAGCAGAATCAAACATAAACTCAATACTTGTTCCAAATATATCGCTAAAACTTTCATTTAGCGCACCCGATTCATCCTGATAAACTAAATTTGCAGTATGTTCTGTAACAGCGTGCGTAATTTCGTGACCACAAATTTCTAATGATGTAAATGCTTTATATGTTCCATCACCATCGCCATAAGTCATTCTGTTTCCATCCCAGAAAGCATTTGCATAACTATTACTATAATGCACATATGACAATAATGCAGCACCATTATTATCAAAACTGTTTCTGCCAAAAACATTAAAGTAATAATCATAAGTTTTTTCTGCAGCCCAGTGAGCATTTACAGCTATACTATCAGAATTAAAATGAGTACTGTCATCGGTAACATCTACAGCAAGATTATAATCTTCCAAATTCTGACAGCTTTTTGTTATAATACCATTTCCTCTTCCGGTTTCTCTTAATCTGTATGAACCAGGTGCGGTACTATCAACTACCATTTGCTGATTTCCATTATATTTTGTTGCGCCTATTGCATTAACATCTGTATTTTGTATCATGTTAATACTATGTAATACTTCCCCATTTGAAGCATCAATATATATAAATTTACGAACCAAAGGTTTTAACGAATAAATTTCAACTTTATAAGCTAAACGATAAGCCTCTGCTTTTCCAGAAAACTTTTTATCAAAAACTACCAATTCCGGAACAGGATAATAACTTGCATTTGGATCATTTTTAATTTGCTTTAACATAATAAGTGATTCATTATCCTGCCATATATATTTTTCAGATGGCACTTCCTGAATTGCTCTGTTTAAAGCAACAAGGGGAACAATTTGAGCAACCGATGGCAAGTTTAATCCAGTTACAATTTGTCCATTTGCCGAATTAGCTTTTCCACCTTTTTCATGAATTAAGTATACTGCACCATCAACTGGCACACCTTTATAATATTGCTGATAACGATAATGTGTTAAACCAATTTTATCGGTTTCCTTTCGAATAATTCTCATTTCATCATTATTGCTTAATCCGAATTCTGCTTTAAAAGCAAGTAGAATCTGATTACCGGGCATATTAACCTGAGGTTTAAAAGTTATCCACGAAGGACTTCCTTTTGTCCACGCAATTCTTGAAATTGATGGAGTTGTACTTAAATTCTTTTGGGCATACCCTGTATTTAATGTAAACAGAATAAACCAGGCAAATAATAAAAAGTATAGTTTTTTCATATATGAAATATATTTGTTGGGTTAAAGTTATAAATCTTTTTGAAAAATAATATAATACCTATTTTAATTATAAAATAGCCCATTTTTTCATCTCATTACACCAATGTCATTGACTTAAGCTCATACTCCATGTAGTTCTCGATTGAACTCGAACTAGCATTAAGGTGTTATGCATTGTATTTCAATAAAAAGAAATAAACTACTCCAAAGCCCCATGTTCCTTTGCTGTAGCAATCCAATGTTCTGCAAGATTTTTTGGATTTGCTCCTATTGCACGAGCAAGATGTAATGCTACTCCCATTATTAATACAGAAGCTTCATGAAACTCCTGATTTGATTGCAAAATTCCGAATTTTTGCTGAGCTTTTAATTGAAGTAGTTCATTATGTTTTTGAGCAAATAAAACTGGATCTTCCAAATCATCATAAATTTCCGGAAGCATCAAATAATCAAGCCACTTAGGACCTATTCTACTTGCTAACAACTCAGGTAATTCGTTGCCCATTTTTCTCCATAATTGCAATGTATCCTTCTCGCCAGATTCAGCTAATCCAGTATCAAGAAGAAGCACAAAAGCAATATCAGCTAAATTTTGCATAACTTCTAAATATGAATCTTGAGCCTTTTCGAACTTTTCTGCAATCTGACCTTTAAGATATTCACCTACGTTTAAATGAGGTAATTCAGTAACTTCGGGACATCCTTCCAAACAAGGAAATTTATAGCCTTCGTATATATAGCAAACCTCTTCACTTTGTATTTTACGACCAAGTGGATATAAACGACAGGACAGTGGACGCCCGAGATGTACGCTGCATCCAAAATTATCGACATATTGACTACAAGCCTGCTGCTCCTTCCATCCTACTTTTCCATCAAACTTTAAACGTATGCCTCCAAACTCACAATAAAGATCTCGAAATTCCTTTGGAGTAATTCCCTTCTCCCTTGCCAGACAAACCAACTCCCATGGATTAAGCAACACCAGTTTCCCATAACAACATGTACCAGAACGCGAACAAGTGAGTGGTAATTTATCCTGAATATCGAGTTTTGTTGTTATTTGTTTCAAAATAGTTTTTTATTTGCTAAGATTTGACCATGCAACATCGTGCATTTTTTTTAAGCAATTCGTTTTCAAATTTTCTAGCCAACGTATGCAAAAAGTATGTTTTTTTATTAGTCATTTTCTTCATAGTAATATGAGTAATCAATACCTTTCATAAACATTTCACGGTCATTTATTTTAGTGGTAAGTGCTTTTTCCAAAAGTTTTCTTAGAACACTAATATTAATTGGACTTAGCTTCATAGCATTCATGTAATCTTGCTTGCTTATTTTACTCCAATCTACACATTTTTTTAATTGTTTTTTTAATATCAAATCCAGCCATATTCTGGTACTTCTGCCATTACCTTCCATAAAAGGGTGTGCAATGTTCATTTCTACGTATTTGTTTACAATTTCGTCAAATGTAGTTTCGGGCATTGCTTCTATTTGCTTTAATGTGTCGCCTAAAAAGTGTGATACGGCGAATTGGAAACCATCTTTTGAAATATTTTTTTGTCTAATTTGTCCCGCAAAACCATACAATCCACCAAACAAATAAGCATGTATTTGTTGCAAACCATTTTTTGTACCAACTTCAATGCTATTGATAAAAGAACTTTCAAACAAGGCATATGCTTTAATTTTACTTTTTCCGTCTATACTTTCATCACTGAATGTGAACCAATCAATAAATCGATTTGCCTTTTTGCCGGGAAATTCTTTACCTAAGGCAATAATACCACTGTAATCTAACATATCAGCTAAACGCTTTTTACCATCCGGTGCTAGTAATTTCAAGTGGGTAGTGGCACTACCCACTTGACTATTTTCTTTCTTTAATTTGGCTTTAAGATATTTCCAATAGTTGCGAGTTTTGGTATAGTCGTCTTGTTCAGTAAGTAAAGCTACAATATCCAAAACAGAAAACCACCACTTGGCGTTTTGTTCGTCCCAAACAGCTCGCACTTCGCGGTCGTCAAAAAAACGTATGGATATTTTGGTATTACTCATAATTTAATCTGACACTATGTAATTTTCTGTCCAAAGTTATGATAATTTTTATTTTGTATCCTAAGTAGTGGAAAGCTGGCTAAATTTTAACATAGTGTTAAACCGTTTACGCATGTTATATTGCATTATTTCAATACTATATATTTTAATAATTATCATGAGGTACAACAATGGTACAACATCGAAAAATAATTGTAATAAATATCCATTCTAAATAAACTTATGCGGACATCAAGCGAAATGTTATGAAATTTTAATGTTTGCATATTCTTTTCTGATTAAAGATAATAATAATTTCATTCATTTCACTTAAACTTGTACTTATTGATCCGATTTACTATGTCAAAAACAGTAAAAACATTATCAGAAATTGCAGCCGAATATGGTATTCATATTTGCACTTTAAGACGGTGGATTATTCCCATTCGTGAAAATCTTAAAATCAATAACCGGAAATTATTATTGCCCTGGCAAATTGAAATGATCTATGAATTTCTTCGGAAACAATAGATTTTGTTTGATTTAAAATATACCATCATGCACGGCACAGCCCCGTCAGTCCCATATCCCTTTGCCAATTCATAAGACGACAAGTATTTAATTATTAAGAATTCACGACAGTAAATTTATTGAAATTTTATTATAAAAAAAATGGAATATGTTATTAACAGAATATATTTTCCATCAGCTCAAAATCTTTCATGTAAATTATTTTTTATACTTAATCCTACCTTTTAAAATTTATTTATCGATAATGATTTCTTGCCTTTGTATCTGCGAAGGTAGAAAGCCGAAATGCCCCCCACAACAGAAGATAAATAGATATTCCTAAGCGTTCAGATTGATTTGCTTATCTCCCCAACGGAAAAAGGAGAAAGCCATTCTGTTTTACATTTTATTATTCATTCATCTTTATGATTGTATAAAATGTAAAACAGAACCACTTTCTATTCCTTTTTCCTCCCTTTTAACAGCAATGGTTTTCACTTTCTTCCTACCTGTGATTTATTGAAAACTATTGCAGTTAAACGCCAACCCGCTTTTGTATTCATTGTTATATCTGAACACTAAGGACTATCTCTATTGATGGAGGGCATTTGCGGCTTTCTTTTAAATAGCAGAACAAACGCAAGAACTCATTAAGATGCATATGAAAAATTTTAAAAGAATGACAACTATGTATAAAAAACAGCAAACAAAATGTAAGATAACCTTTGAACTCCGCTCAAATCTATTATCTGCATATATGTTTTCTGTGATTTTACATTGTTGCCTCTTGATATCTCTATTAATTAACAATTTAAATTTTATTTTATGGGAACTTTAGAAAAAGAAAAAATCAATGGAAATGGCAAAGGTCATTTAACGAATGTGAAAAATCTTCGCGGAAGAGATGGTAAACACATTACTATTCTTGGCAAACCCATCATTACAGAGGAAACAATTGCTGAGATTAAAACTGATGTGAATACGCAAGAAATTGTAGTGTTAGAACCTCTAAAAAAAGAGTTGACTCTTGACCAGAAAATTGAGAAAGTGGAGAATCTCAAAATTCTGATTGAGAAAAGAGAAAAGCTTGAAGAAAGCCGTAAAAAGCTATCATCTTTTGTTGTTGGTTCACATCAATTCAGTGAGAAAATTGTACTGTCTGATGATCGTGGAAACAGCTTCAATACTTCAAATTCAGAAGTATTTGCAAAAGTTGTTGCAACAATTAACGAAACACTGGTAACAAAGATCAGTGAAATTGAAAAACAAATTGAGTTTTAACAATCAAAAAAGGGTGGTTTCGACTGCCCTTTTTCAAATCTTTTTAATTATGAAAGTAAAAAATATCATATCAAAAAAAGTTAAGTTCAGCAAAGAGGAACATGCCATACTTGACCGTTTCATTACCCTTAATCCTAACATTAAGTTGCTTATTATGAAATTCAATCTTCAACCTGTTAATTCTTCTAATTTATGAATACAAAAGATATTTATGATAAAATTACAAGCATTATAATAGAGATGCTTGAAACCCACAAAGCAAATAATTATTCTCAATCGTGGTATAATATCTCCGGTGATTCTGTGTTTGCCAAAAACATCGTTTCTAATCATGTTTATAATGGCATAAATCAACTTTTATTGAATTACCTAAAGCAGAAGTATCATTATAAATTTAATCGCTGGCTGACGTTTAAACAGCTTTCTGAATTAAACGGAAAAATACAGAAAGGCAGTAAAGCCGCTATGGTTGTTTTTAAATCTTGTTTGTATTTTGATGTTGAATCTGAAAGGAACATTACAAAACTGGTTGAACATATGCAAAAAAGCAATCAGTCAACCGAACACTTGAATTTAAAGAAAGTATCCTATTTAAAATACTTTCATGTATTTAATGTTTCTCAGGTGGATAATCTTCCCGAAGAATATTACAAAGTTCAGGAGATTGAGAAATTAACAGAATTTGAAAGAGATGAAAGAGCGGAACTAGTAATAAACGGTTCAGGAGTCGTTATTGAATATGCTCCTTCCAATGATGCTTTATATAACTGGGCTAAAGATAAAATTTACATGCCCGAACGTAAACAGTTTGTTTCTGCTGAGGCTTTTTACAATGTTCTTTTTCATGAGATGGGACATTGGACAGGCAATCCAAGCCGTTTAAACCGCCCACAAAACAATAAATTTGGAAGTAAAGATTATGCTTTTGAAGAATTAATTGCTGAAATTAACGCAGCTTATCTTTCTGCAATGCTTAGATATGAAAGCAGGATAACAAACAATGTGAGTTATATTGACAACTGGCTTTCTGTAATGAAAAATGATAAAAAGTTCATTATTCAGGCTTCTTCACAGGCTCAACAATCTGCTGACTATATTCTTGATAAATCCAAAGTCTTCGAGGAAGTAAAAGCAGAATAACATATTAAGAGTTTTCTTTTCGATTTAAGGAAAGAAAATTCGCTGCACCCCGACCTGCAACGGCTTCACCCGCACCTTGCCGTTTCTTCTTTCCTTAAATGAGCAAAAATCGATTTTGCTTACTCAAGTGTATAAATACAGAAAGCAATCTTCTACAAATAGCCTAAACAGTCATTGTAAGATAAGGCGGGTTATGCGGTGAGTTGTTATATATTAAAAGAAATACATAAAAAATGCATATTTTTTCATGTAAAAAACACATAAAAATCGTTATATTGTTACGTTTTTGTAAATATCAATTCAATTTAAACTCATAGACAGGTCATAATAACATCATAGAGAAATCATAATAATGTCATAGAGAGGTCATATAAAAGTCATAACAACGTGTTGATGAAGTCGATTTTGATTAAGGAAATTAACGATAATTAATGATGTTTAATTCAATTAGAGGAAAGTGAAATTTTTGCCTGGCATATTTTTACAATAAAAAAATTATGCAGAAAAAAATCATTTCAACTGAAGACATGTGCCGTGAAAATATTATTGGTGTAAAAATAAATGATGAAAAACGAAGCTTCAATCAGACTATCGGATCAGCCCTGATAAAAACTATTAAACGAACAACATATCTTAAAATTTGCTGGTTTTGTGGGAGTTCATATGAAAGCAATAAATTCAACTCCTACGCCTGTTCTTCTAGGTGTTCAAATAATCTGATTTATGCAAGAAATAAGGGGTATAATCCTCCGGCCCGAATGGATCAGATGACTAAGGATAAAAATGTAAGGGAGGTTAAGGAGCAGTTTGGTTATAAATAACAATGACTTCTACAAGGTGTTATTAAAATCTTGCAAACTCTATTAATGGTTTTATATCTCCATTATCAGCAGCTCTGATAGCTATAAGGTATTTTGTCCTTACTTCACTTTTTTTGTTAAGATTACTGCTATTCCAAGTAAAGAAAGGCTTACCGAATATATGGTTAATAATAATATCTGCCATTAGCCTGGAATGTCTTCCATTGCCATTCGAAAAACAATGTATTGATACAATTTTATGTTTAAACCGAATTGCGATTTCATCTTCAGAATATGTTTGATGTGCTACCCAATAAAAACAATCATCTAATAATTGCTTTAAAGATGTAGATACCTGAAACCAATCTACACCTATATTTTTATCTGATTTTCTGAATTCTCCAGCCCAAGACCAGACCTCGCCAAACATTTTACGATGAAGTTCTTTTACAAAACTTTCTGAAAGTATATAATCTATTTTCAATTTTTTGCCAAATGTCCATTCAATTGCTTTTTCAATATTATACTGCTCAAATTCATCTAACTCACCTCGTGTAGTAATAGATTTTATTAATAACCCTTTTTTTTCTTCTTCATTAAGCGGGGTTTGTCCTTCAATGTATTCAATATCTAATCCCATAAGTATTTTGGCATTTTAATTTTTATTTCTTCAGCTTTGCTTTTTATTGCTTTTTCAATACGATTTTTTGAGTTTTCCTGATCTTCTAATTTCATTGTTTGAGATGTGCGTAAAACTATCTCTTTTGCAACTTCAATTGCTCGTATTTCAATCATTTTTTCAATACTTTCATTTTTGGGAATAAATCCATACACTAATTTCATATTAAGAGCATTGCAAACTTCTTTTAATGATTTTATGGTAATAGAACCATTTGCTTCACGTTCTTCAATTTCCTTAACACTTTGGGGAGAAATCTTAAGCCTGTTGCCTAACTGTCTTAGCGACATTTTTAAAGCAATCCTGATTGTATGCACCCATCCTAATTGCGGAACAGTAACTGAATTTAACGATTTGAATATCTCCAACTTTCTATCAGCCTGTTCTATTAATAATTTTTGTTTTGATGTTTCCATAAGACTATAGCCTGAATTAATTAATGCAATTATACGGTTATTACCTGAATATTGCAAATATATTTTAAGGTAATTGCCTTAATGTTGGAATTTCTGGTGGGTTAAAAAAAAAGATTACTTAAAAATATAAAGGGAATTGCACTAATGTGAATAAAGGAACTTCGCCTATGAAAAGATCTTTAAAACTCTTTATTATTTGTTCTAATAAATTATACATAATAATTTTTACAGTACAATGTTAATTGCCTTTGTTATATATCCGTCAAATAGTATTAAAACAACATCAATATATAATCTATTATAGTTATCCCTATGTCTTACCGAACATTTTACTCCTTTACCTACTTAATTAGGTGATAATAAATACAAATAGTATTACTTTTTTGGGTTAAACGCAAACTAATTTTTAACTACCTTCTGTAATTCCACACCACTCTCATTTTCAATTTTAACAAGGTAAATACCATTTGACAGGTCGCTTATATTAAAAGTGTTTTCAGTATTTGTTGTTAATGTTTGGAAAATCTCTTTGCCTAAAACATTAAATATTTGAATTGTTACAGGTTTGGTGATTTGCTGGTTTAGTGTAACAGTTAACATGTTGCTACAAGGATTAGGGAAAACACTAATGCCAGAATTCAAACCAATATTATTAGGAATTGACATTACCGTATTACCCAAACTATCAAGTTTTAATGCAAAAAAGTCACGTTGATGTATTCCAATAGCATTATTATAAAAAGTGCCAATTATCATACAACCACCGTCAGTAGTAGCTAAAATACTATTCACACCATAATACATATCACCTCCAATATGTTTTTTCCATCTAACATTTAACAACGAATCAAAATTAATAACATCAATCCACGATGGATCGGTGCCAAAAGGGTACAAATCTTGAAAACTATTTGTAAACGCAACATAAATATTATTTTTATTTATAAAATCAACATTTTGATAAGCAGGTGATTTAAGCATTGTATCCTGGCTGGTTGAAGTATAAGTATTTTGAATGTTAAAAACCGTATCCAATATTAAAACTCTCATTTTTGATTTCGGAGAAATTGCCATTTCACCACAATATAAAAGTTTATTATTTGCAATTTTTTTAATATTTGAAGCCAAATTAATTTGACCCCTAGTTGAATCAGCACCTATAACATTAAACAATGTATCCATTTTGATAAATCCAGCCCCATTACCAACTAAAGGCACTAAATAATTTGCTCCAATTGGTGCAATATACCTATCGTTTGTGTATTCTATAATGTCCCAACTATGATGAGGACTAGTATCTCCAGGATAATCAAAATAATGCATTGTAATTAAATCTCCATTATTATTTATTCTGGTATATTGAGCTTGGTATATTGATGAGAAATCTTCACCCCATGAACTGGAAATATATTCATTATTATGATTTATAATAGTTTTCATTAAAAGAGGAACCTTTTGATAAATGGTACTGTATTTTCTTGTTAATAGAATATTAAATGATGAATCGATTTGGCTAAATAATAAGTCATATTTATTAGTTGTTGAATTGTAAACATAACCGAGTATTGAATATAAATTATCGTTAATTTCAATAACATTATATAAATAACCCCGTTCTGATAATAATTGTAGAGAGTCGACAACTGCATTGTTTCTTAATTTATATAATGTTGGAATTGGTATTGAGGATGTTGTTTTTTTATAATAACTAGTCATTAAATATGAATTTGAGTTTGAACATTGAATAATAAAAAAGGGATGTTCTTCAATATTGTCAGTACTTCGTTTAATATAAAAGTTTTGAGCCATCGTAACAGTTATACTAAAAACTAAAAATAATACGGATATCGTTTTTTTCATTTTATTTGTTTTGTTAAAGAGGTTGCATAAATGCAACCTCTAAATTTTTAACTAATTATCACCGCCTCCGTCTACATGAGGAATACCATAAGAAAAATCACCATAATGTCCAATATATGTTGGAATTGAACCAAATAAATATCCTGTAACTTCTGCATGAAAAGCGGTTTTAGTTGTTGGTCGAGGACCTCCATAAGTTGTAAATGTATTCATTGTAGTTGTTGTACCAGTCGTATAAAAATTAATTTCTGTTGAGCTTAGATACAAATGATAGTTAGGGGAACCTTCATAGTTTGAAAACATTAATAATTCATAATAATTAGGCGTACTATTCCAATTTGGATTTGTAAGACCATATACATTATATTCAATGTAAACATCAGTATAATAATACCCACCAATCATATTGCCATTAATTGCATCTTCAATTTGTGTTGCCGCAGTGTTATAATGAGTATCAGTTTTAGGAGTTATATTTCCAACTTCATTAAAAATAATAAAAGTAATCTTAAAATCATTGGAATTTTCTTTTCTTATAACATCAACAGCAATTGCGTGTTTTGTTGTTGCATTTAATAATTTTTGTAATTTATCATTCGATTGGTTATATAAAAAAACCACATCGGTAAAATTTAATGAATTATTATTTACTGGTAAAGTAACTAAAATTGAATCGATTAAATACTCACCTATCAAATCTGTTGATCTACAAAAATTAAAATTCAACGCCGCTTCAACATTCCAAATGACATCATTAATTAACATTGTTTCATCTGATTTGTTCGTGGTTGCCATTTTATTATTAAATGCAATAATTTTTGCTTCAACTTGAGCATCGCTCAAAATTTCAGCTTTTTGCTGATTAATGATGCTATTTTCTTTTGTACATTGAATAAATAAAACTGTAGTTGTAATTAAACAAATAACTAAAAATAATGAATTTTTTCTCATATTAATTTTTTTAAAGGTTTAAAAAACACACATTATTTATTTCCCTATCATTTCAGGAAAAAGGATTATTTAACCTTAATATAATGAACGAAACAGTTGTTGTTGCTGTTGCATGCATAATTTACTTTTGTATCTTTGTATAGTAATTGTTTGCGAAAACACACAATTACATCCTGCGAGGGAGACCGGTGTTAGGTATACAAGCCTGCACCGGTTTTTTTTATTGAAAAATAAAAATAATTATGTAGTTGTTCTCTGGTTAATCAAATTAAATAATTTTTTCTCCCCCGTCCTATGACTTAGGTCATGTATTCTGCTTATTGTATTGATTTTCAATTTTATTTCATGAAGTAAATCAAATTTGAACCACTTGACAAAATGAAATATTTTAAACAAACTAGCTCCTTTGTTATTAACTGAATTTGCTAAAAAAAAGCAAGAAAGGTTAAATGAATTCAATCTAAAAAAAAACTCACTTTTTTAATTAATGATAGTGTTAAATTGATTTTCTTGTCTAAATGAAACAAGTCCAATAAAAGAAAATCTATATTGTAAAAATACAGGTAACGTTTGCTATCCAACACCGTGCAATTTCTTGCATAAATTGTCAAATCGCTAAAGAAATTGTTCATTGTTAACCTTGTCAATTTGCCTATGGCTGCACGGTGTTGCAGTGGGTGGTGTTAGCAAATGAACTTTATTTTCATATTACTTGGAGTTCGTTTTAAAACCACTGAGGCAAATTTAACGATTTCTTTGTCAGGGAGATTGAGTGCCGGAGTTTTAATTTTTGTGAGAAGGTTTTGTCTTCTTTTATCTTAATCTTGTCAAGTTTTAGTTGTTCCAACATGCTTATTCTTTTATCCACTTCCCTGTTGCAACTGTTTTATTGTTTTGAATAATACGATAAAAATAAATACCTTGTTTTAATTGTGTTGTTACAACACTTAGTTCTTCTGTTTTAAATTTTTCCTGTGCGCATAACATGCCTGTTGAATTGTACAACTCAAACAATGTTTCGCTGTAATTTTCGGGGATGCTGATAAATAATTCATTCTGTCCCGGGTTAGGGTAAACAATGGGATTGTTATAAACTTGAATATTATGAGGTATGCTTGATAACACATTTCCAGAGCTATCTAGTTTTATTATAAAAATATCATTTTGTTGAATGCTGTCGTTATAATTATAAAATGAGCCATAGACCATACATCCTTTATTATTTGTTGCTTTAATTCCACTAACAGTATAATAAATATCTCCCCCAATGTATTTTTTCCATTTTATATTTAGTAACGAATCTAAATTATAAATTTCTACCCACGATGGGTTTGTTCCATAAGGGTTCCACTGAAAATTATAAACCCCACACAAAAATATACTGGAATAACTAATAAAATCTATACTTTTCAGAGTAGCAGGATAGTCAACCGTATCTGAATCACTTCCGATATAAACGCTATTTTGTATATTATATAATGAATCCATAAATAAGATTCCGATTTTAAAGTCATCCCAACCTGAAAAATGTGTAACATTCTTCCCACATAAATAAAATTCATTTTTGTTTTTTGCAACTGAAGTCATCATATTATAAACAGTAGCACCAGGCATGGCGTGAATATCAATAATATTCAATAAAGAATCATATTTGATAATACAAGCTGCATTTCCCATTATAGGCCCTAAGTAATCAGATTGAACAAAGGATAGATAATAATCGTCCATTTCAATTATATTATACCCAAAATCATTTCCAGTATAATTAAAATATTTAATAGTATCTTTTAAATTACCTAAACTATCAATTATAACATACATAATACCAAGGAAATTTGTAGAATCTCTTCCTGTAATTGTAATAACAAAATCGTTATGAGAGGTAACAGTTGAAAACAAATAAAAAGGTCCATAAAATACTGTAGAATATTTTTTATTTAAAATTACATTTAAAGATGTGTCTAATAGCCAAAAAGAAAAATCTAATTTATTCGTAGTATCATTGATTAAAAGACCAAATGCATACAATTTATTATTAACATATTTTACGTCATTTATTTGTCCATCCTCATTAGTAAGCCACAAAGAATCTGAAATTTGGTTATTTGAAAACTTATATAATTTTGGTACTGTTATATTTGTATTTAAATCTTTAAAATATGCAGACATAAAAAATGATGATGAATTTGGAATTTCAGCAACTGAACGTGGATACTCGTTGGCATCAGGGTTTATGCGTTTAAAATAAAAATTATTTTGTGAAAAAGAAAAATATACTTGTAAAAAGCATATAATAATAATAAAGATTTTTCTGTTCATTTTTTAATTACTTAAATTATTTAAAAAATATAAGAGGCAGCCTTTTTAAACTGCCTCTTAATTCTAATTAGTTATCTGGTGGCGACAAATGACGAATACCATAAGTGAAATCACCACGGTGCATTATCTCATAATCAGGATCAGAAGGTATCATATCACCCGATAATTCTACTGATATGGCATATTTTCCTGAAGGCCTTGGGCCATTGCTTGTTGTATAAGTGTTCATATAGGTTACTGTACCATTTTTATAAAAATCTATTTCTGTTGTACTTAAATATTCAACTGTCATTTTTGAAACTGCAACTTTTTTGCCATTTTCCAATAACGAAATATTGTAAATTCCAATTGACAATTCGCTTCTTGGAATTTTAACTTCACTATAACCACCCTTTACTTTTATACTTTTAATTAGTCTTCCATATAAATCAGTTATTTCAACAATACAATCAGCATCACTTGCTGTGTTTACCGCAATTACAGAGGATTCATTTATTGGGTTTGGCTTTGCATTTAACCAAGGAGAGTCATTATTATTTGCCAAATTAATATTTTGATTATCATTATTTTCAATCAAAATATCATCAATAACTTCTTCTTTAAAAGCAGGGCAATTAGCTCTTGCTGCTTCAATTTCATCGGGTTTTAATGCTCCTTCTACAGTTATACTTACTAAATCAAAACTATCAACCTTACTGTATTTAAGGTTATTTTGATAAATTGTTATATTACCTGTGTAATTTGCAAAAAGCTGGTAACAACCAAAGAACAAAATAATAAAAATAATATTTTTTTTCATAGTAAGTAAGTTTAAAAAAGTTTTTGAATAGTTTCTTTTCCTTTAATTGATAAATGTGCGACATATGAAATACCTGATTTAAGTTCAAATTCAAAAGGCATTTGAATATTGTGAGCTTGAAAGCATAATCGTCCCATGATGTCAACAACTATTAATTTGTCAATTTTACAATTGCCATTAAAGCTGACAATACCCGTTTGCCGATTATAATGAGCTTGAATGTTTTTTTGTTCTATTGTTGAGTTTAAATTAGTTACCGTATCTATATGCAACGAAATAGGTCGTCGATAGAGAATTAAGGGTACAACAGTATTCGAAACTTCACAAGTATAAACGCCTGAATCGGCTACTGTGGAATTATTAATGGTTAGGGTTGGCAGGTTATTTGATCCTAAATTAAGTCCATTCTTTTTCCAAGTATAATTATTGTAAATACCATCTGTAACTGTGCTCAATACAATTGTGTTACCTACATGAATAGTTGTGTCAATTGTGTAATTAACACTATCCTGCGGACTAATATTTAAAATATTATATTGATGAGTTGGTATAAGTATTTGCTCTATATCTCCAAAAGTTAGTCTATTATTATTTATTTTTAATGAGATTGCCGCAGATGGAAAAGGAATTGGCAAATTATTAAAATTACAATTGTCTAGGAATATAATTCCTAAGCCAATAGTAGGATAATTAACAAACATATTTTCAGGAAGTGAATCTAAATATGGATTATTACTAATACGCAAATCATGAAGTGATAATTGAGAAAAAGATGATGGTATATTACTGAACAAATTGTTACTTAAATTAAGTGTGCTTAAATTAAGTAAATTCCCGATTGAATTAGGTATGCTATCTGAAAATTGATTATTGCTAAGAGAAAGACTATATAAATATGTTAGATTGCCTATTGTATTTGGTATTGAACCGATAAAATTATTGTAATCTAAGAAAAAACTATTTAATTGAGTTAGATTTCCAATTTCAGTTGGCAAACTTCCAGAAAGCATATTAGATTCTAACCGTAATTCTTTTAGTTGAACAAGGTTCCATAATTCTGGGGGTATCGAGCCATAAAGATTATTCTCATAAAGTTCCAAGTTCTTTAAAGAATCTAGATTACCAATTTCTGGAGGTAATGTACCAGTTAGATTATTATTATTAAGGTAGATTCCTGTAATTCTATTATTTACGATACAACTACTTACACTGTACCAAGTGGAAATAGGTTGAGTTGTATCCCAAGTATGAGTCCATGAACTACCATTAGTACTGTTAAATAAGGCAATTAATGCTAAACTATCTTGAGTATTTACTTGTGCAGATAATTTTTGTAAAGAAAAAAGGCAACAAAAGATTATAGCAACGCAAGTAAATTTTTTAATCTTTTTCATAATTTAATTTTCTAAAATTCAAGGAAATTAATTCAAAAATCATAATTCATTAAATTACTTAAAAATACACTATTACCAGAAATATATGAAATGTTATTGAACATTAATAATAATTTAACACGAAAAGAAATCAACTTTACAATTAATAAATATTATTTATTTAACAACTAAATGCATGACTTAATATTTATTTTAAAAGGCTACCCATTCGGATAGCCTTTTAAAATATTAATTATTGCATTATTCCAATACTGTCATTCTCGAAACAGCAACTTTTTTACCATTTTCTAATAACGAAATATTGTAAATTCCCATCGACAATTCGCTTCGTGGAATTTTAACTTCACTATATCCACCAGCTACTTTTATGCTTTTAATAAGCCTTCCAAATAAATCAGTTATTTCAACAAGGCAATCAGTATCGCTTGCTGTGTTTACCGCAATTACAGATGATTCATTTATTGGGTTTGGCATTGCATTTAACCAAGGTGAGCCACTATTATTTGCCAAATCAATAATTGGTTTTTCATTATTCTCAATTAAAATATCTTCTAGAATTTCTTCTTTAAAAGCAGGACAATTAGCTCTGGCTGCTTCTATTTCAGATGGTTTTATTGTTCCTTCTACAATTTGTTTTTCCATCTGAACAACACATAGCCATGATTCGGCTTGTTCACGATTAGCTGCAGCTGTGTCATTTAGCATTGCAGTAAATAACTCAATTGATTTGTCATAATTCCCTGCCAAACGATATAAAGTTGCTTTTTCAAGTTCTAGTTGAAACTTTCGATAATAATTGTTTGTCTGTAACCTGCTCATTTTATCAACAGCCTCAATGGTTTCATTAAACTCGGTATGATCAGCTCCTTTGATTTGGTTTAAAGTGTACATCTGAATCAAGCATTGTCTCATATTTTCCCAACTGTTTTCCCAAAGTTTAATGTTTTCATCCGTCTTATCTGGTACAGGATCTGACAAAACTTGTTTAAAGAAATTAAAAGGTGCAGAATAATCACTTAAAGCTTCTGACTGTTTTAATGCCTCTATTCCTGACAAATAATTTATATTCGAAATTTCGTTTGTAAGATTGTTAGTAAGTAGTGATTTTTGTTCTATTCCACATCCAGAATAATAATCTGTAGGTGTGAAGATTAAAGTATATGGCAAACACCCACTCTTGGAAACCAAACTGGTAATTGTTGAAGGCACCCATTCATTATTTCTTAAATTAAATGTACTTCCACAATCAGGGGCTGTTAAAGTTCCATAAATGTGATAGCTACTAGAAGCGGTTGATCTAATAATCTTATTAAAACCATAATCAATATCAAAAGAATGTGCTAAAGTAAATCTTATTGGACCTTTTGCTGTAATAATATTTCTTCCTGAAGCTGGTGTTGAAGAAGGTGTCATTTTTAATCTAACACCATTTGCTATATTCAATGCATATCCATTATTAATACTTGGATTAACATAAATTGAACTGCACGAAACATAAAAATTTATGGGGCCTGTTGTAGTTATAGTATAAATAGTGGAAAAAACACTCAAATTGACCACCCAATACCAATTTAAATTGACCACCCAACGCAATCCAAATTGACCACCCTCTGCCGATTCAAATTGACCAGGGGTTGCCGATTCAAAATGAC
>CAILUD010000227.1 GCA_903837285.1 uncultured Bacteroidota bacterium
AACTTGAGCTTGAAATTAAATTTTTAAGCATATTTTAAAAATCAATGTTTACCATTGCCCTATAGGGAGCATTGATTTTACGCACTTCGTTTGTGAAATAGTTCAATGATTTCCCTTTAGGGATATAGGGCGAAAATCATTAAAAATATTTCATAACACTATTTTTGCATGAAATAGAATTATAAAAAACTCAAGCTATTTAATAAAAAGTAGTTCTCTGTATTTTGGTAATGGCCATAATTCGTCGTCAATAAGAGTTTCGAGTTTATCTGCATGGTAGCGAATTGTTTCAAAGTAAGGTTTTACCTTATCGCAATATGCCATTGATTTTTTATCAATTTCTTCGATTTGATTAACTTTTTTTCTTTCTTCAATCATTTTGCTAACATCAGACTGAATACCATTTATATGATCTGAAATTTCTTTAATTAACTCTAATTGATAATATGCTTTCTTTTTAAATTCAGATTCGGTCAATACTTCTTTTAATCCTCTTACATTTTCTAACAAAAGATTTTGGTATTTAATTGCAGTTGGAATTATGTGATTTAAAGCCAAGTCACCCATAACACGGGCTTCGATTTGTATTATTTTAGTATACATCTCGTGTTTAATGTGATAACGTGCTTCGAGTTCGCGCATTGAGAATACACCTGTTTTTGCGAACAACTCTTTTGATTTTTTAGATAAATAAGCCCCAAGCGCTCTAGGGGTTTCTTTTAAATTAGACAAGCCTCTTTTTTCTGCTTCTTTTACCCATTCTTCGCCGTATCCATTTCCTTCAAAAAGAATATTTTTGGATGCAATTATATAATTTCTTAATACCTTAATAATAGCTTCATCTTTTTTATCGTCGTTGCCATGCACCATTTTCTCAACATCTTCTTTAAAAAGAATTAATTGATTTGCAACAATTGTATTTAACACAATCATTGAAGGAGAACAATTTGCAGAAGAACCAACAGCCCTGAATTCAAATTTATCACCAGTAAATGCAAAAGGTGAAGTCCGGTTACGATCTGTATTATCCATTATTATTTGTGGTATTTTACAAATATTTAATTTCAATACCGTTTTTTCGTCGGGGGTCATTTTATCTTCCTTCACCTTATTAATAATGTCGTTAAAAACTTTAGTAAGGTGTTCGCCAATAAAAACTGAAATTATTGCTGGTGGTGCTTCGTTTGCTCCAAGTCTATGATCATTGCCTGCAGTTGCAATCGCTGCTCGCAACAAATCTGCATGGTCGTGTACTGCTTTAATAACATTAATAAAAATTGCCAAAAACATCATATTGTTTTTAGGTGTTTTGCCAGGGCTTAATAAATTTCTACCAGTATTTGTCGCTAACGACCAATTATTATGTTTTCCCGACCCATTAACTCCGGCAAATGGTTTTTCGTGAAGCAGTATTCTAAAATGATGTTTTCTTGCAATTCTTGCCATCAAGTCCATAATTAATTGGTTATGGTCAATTGCAATATTTACTTCTTCGTAAACTGGAGCAAGTTCAAATTGGTTTGGAGCAACTTCGTTATGCCTTGTTTTTACTGGTATTCCAAGTTTCCATGCTTCAATTTCAAAATCTTTCATGTATGCTGTTACTCTTTCTGGAATAGAGCCAAAATAATGATCTTCTAATTGCTGATCTTTTGCAGCTGCATGTCCAAATAAACTTCTTCCTGTTAAAACTAAATCTGGACGGGCAAAAAATAATGCTTCATCAATTAAAAAATATTCTTGTTCCCAACCTAATGTTGGAAAAACTTTAGTAATGTTTTTATCGAAAAACTGGCAAACATCAACAGCTGCTTTATCTAAATAATTTACCGCCCTTAATAGCGGGGTTTTATAATCAAGTGATTCTCCGGTATATGAAATAAAAACTGTTGGAATACAAAGTGTACCGCTAATAATAAAGGCGGGCGAAGTCGGATCCCATGCAGAATATCCACGAGCCTCGAATGTGTTTCTAATCCCACCACTTGGAAAACTTGATGCATCGGGTTCTTGTTGAACAAGGTTTTTTCCTTCAAATCTTTCAATAGAACGACTTCCTTCAGATGGTGAAAAGAATGCATCATGCTTTTCTGCAGTTGCACCATTTAAAGGTTGAAACCAATGTGTGTAATGTGTTGCACCTTTTCCCATAGCCCATGTTTTCATCGCAGAAGCAACTTCATCAGCTATTTTTCTGTCAATTATTTGTCCTGATTCTATAGTAAGTTTAATTTTTTCATAAGTGTCGTGAGGCAATTGCTCGCGTAAAGCATCCATACCAAAAACTTCACTTCCGTATATCTCAGAAATTTTTCCTGTAATCTTTGGAGTTAAATCAGTATTTCTTGTTAAAGCATTTTTTAATGCTTCGTTTCTGAAAATTGTCATATTTATATATTTTTCTGCAAAATTATAAAAAATATTGGGGTAAAAAACGAAAAAACACATTTTTTGACATAACACCCCCTAATTTTTTCATTATATTATAAAAAATACTTAGTTATTAATAATCTTACATCAAGAATCGTTTTTTTAATAAAATCACAAATTAATATAACCGTAATGCATATCTTGCGTACAAAATAACAAAGGCAAGTAAAATGAAAAAACCTATACTTTTTTATCCGCCTTCCTTTATAAAATCTAGCTTTACTTTCGGTTGCCTTTTCTTTTACTTTTTTTTAATCTCTTCAAACATACTCTCACAAAACACTTCCAAATCTGTTTCTGCCCCAGAAGGTGAATGGAATTTATACATGGAATCTAACGGTGTTAAAATTTTTACTCAAAACGACGAATGCCATGATTTTAAGAATGGAACTCATTATGAGTATCTAATGTTAAAATTTGTAAACACTACTAATGTAAACAAGAAAATTAAATGGTCAGAGAATCTTTATTATAATGGTAAATGCACCAATTGTAAAGGAAATAGCGATAAACCAATTTTTGAATTTGATTTAGAAGCTAACGAAACTAAACAAGGAAATTGTGGTACAGATGTAAATGATATGTTTAGGATTTTTAATCGTTTTTTAAATTATACCGATAAACCTGTTTTAACAAAATACGAATTCATTAATTTAGAAATAAAGTGATGAAATATTACAAAACCTAAAATCGTGAAAAAGTTTTTTATCAATATTATATTGATTTGTGCAACAACACTACAATTTGTTGGATATTCAGTTAATGCTTTTTCACAGTGTAATATCTTAGCCACTGCTGATAATCAGATTGCCGACTCGGTTTATATCTGTGCCGGAGAACATGTTAAATTACATTCATGGGGTAATTGTGATGATTATTTAATGGATAACAATTTTAATAATGGTGCAATTGGAGCAGGTTGGTCAACAAATGCATCTCCAATGTTTAATAATCCATGTGTTCCTGGACCAGATGGATCAACTTGTTTATGGATAGGACCTGCATCAAATTTTCCAAGAGAATTAGTCACATTACCTTTTACGGTAACTACTTCCTGTACAATTTGTTTTGACATGATATATTCTGTGCAAGGTGTTAGTTCACCTTGTGAAGGACCGGATTTGGCTACAGAAGGGGTTCATTTACAATGGTCAAATAATGGTGGTGCAACCTGGA
>CAILUD010000228.1 GCA_903837285.1 uncultured Bacteroidota bacterium
TATTTATTTTATTTTCAATACTATCTCTTACATTTATATAATTAATATAACTTTCAAGTGCTTTTTCGAACTGTTTATTAATGTAAAATTTCCGATACAATAAAGAATAATACCCCGAAAGCGCTTCTTTGTTATTTGTTTTATTAATTACTTCATTAGTTAAATCTAGGTAAATATCAGCCTCTTTAATTTCATTTGATTCAAGTAGTAAACTAATTTTGCCTAAATATGCCTGTGAAAGTTCCTTTTGAAGATTGTTTTTTTTAAGAATTACAATTGCAGAATCTATATAACAAGATGCCTCGCTATATTCTTTCATGTGAAACAAAGTACTTCCTATATTTACATATATATTAGATAGCTCTCTTGGAAAATTATTTCCTTTTGCATACAATATTACTTCACTAAATAACTGTTTTGCTTTATCAAACTTTTTTTCTATAATATAAGTCAGACAAATATTCATTTTCAAATGATTTGCTAATCTTTTATTCTTTTCTTTTTCAGCAAATTTTAATCCTTCAAAAAAATCTATCATCGCTTCTTTAATTTGCCCTGAACTTAGTTTTATTAAGCCCAAATTATTTCTAAAAGCACCAGTATAATAGTCTAGCTTATTTGCTTCCGACAATGCCAATCCTTCATAATAAAGCTCTAATGCAACTTTTGGTTCATTTTTAGATTCTTTTATTATACCTATTAAATTGAATAACTCTAAAATGTTTTTATTGTCTTTCTCCAATTTTGAAATGATTAATAAATCGTTGAGTATTTTTTCTGCTTTTACACAATTTCCTTTTTCAAATTCAAGATAAGCGATTCTTATTTTTGAAAGGTTTTCGAAATGGGTTGACTTTGCAAGTTCGGCTTCTTTTCTACTTAATTTAAAATATTCTGTTGCCTTTTCAAGTCTTTGGTTGTAAAAAAAATAATTGCCATAATATATATGAACTTCAGCCTTTGTTTCATTAGTTGGGGATTTAAAAATGGCCTCCTGCCCTTTGTTAAACATTAATGTAGAATCGAAATATGAGGCATCTTTAACCTCTAATAACAATCGTTTTATATCAGCTTTTTGCTGAGAAAAACACATGTTAATTATAGAAAGACAAAAAACAGTTATTAATATTTTAAGTTTCATCTAAGTTTCTGTATTTTAAAGACACTAAAATAATTAAACTAGATTCAGAAAGCACAAAATATAAATAATAAAATTCAAAACTAGCATTTTTTTGGTGTATTTTTCAACTAAAATTTATGATAAACTTTTGTGGCCGGTAAAAACAAAAGGTGCTACCCCTCTTGTTTTCTGGTAAAGAATATAGTGACTTTGTAACAGTTCTCATAAGTATTTTTGATTTTTAGGTAAGGGTTATTTTATTTAAAATTTCATTTTGGTTTGTGAAATTTTAATGAAGCGCTACTAATTATCGAAACTTTATTAAGCGCTTCAAAATCTATTTGGTGAGAAAAACCGGCTTAAGCCGGTTTTTTCTTTTTAAGAATACGAGATTTTAAACAATATAAAGTTTTTACATATTCATTGTATCTTTGCATTAATGAAACTATCATTTGACATTATTGTTGTTGGGGCCGGACATGCAGGTTGTGAAGCGGCGGCAGCAGCAGCAAATCTGGGTTCTAAAACATTACTTATTACTCACGACATGACCAAAATGGCTCAAATGTCGTGCAACCCGGCAATGGGCGGAATAGCAAAAGGTCAAATAGTAAGAGAAATTGATGCTTTGGGCGGAAAAGCAGGAATAATTACCGATAAAACGACTATTCAATTTAGAATGTTAAATCGCTCAAAAGGTCCAGCAATGTGGAGCCCAAGAGCACAATGCGATAAAACACTATTTACTTTTGAATGGCGGAAAGAACTTGAATCAATTTCAAATTTAAGTTTCTGGCAAGATGACGTTATTGAATTAATTATTAAAAACAATAAAATTTGTGGTGTAAAAACCCGAATGGGAGTCGAATTTTTTGCCGGAGCAGTAATTCTTACAAATGGAACTTTTTTAAACGGATTAATTCATATTGGAAAAGAAAGCGTTTCTGGCGGAAGAATATCCGAACCTGCATCTTTTGGATTAACACCACAACTTGTTGAATTTGGCTTTTCTGTTGGAAGAATGAAAACAGGAACACCTGCAAGACTTGACGGAAGAACGATAGATTTTAATAAATTAATAGAACAAAAAGGCGACGAAGTTTCAGGAAAATTTAGCTATTTGCCAGAGAGAAAAACCACCTTATCACAACGCAGTTGTTTTATTGCTCACACCAGTAAAGATGTTCATAATATCCTTGCTACAGGCTTTGAAAATTCGCCAATGTTCAACGGAACAATTCAAAGTACTGGTCCAAGATATTGCCCAAGTATAGAAACAAAACTAATTACTTTTAGCGATAAAAACAGTCACCAATTATTTATTGAACCTGAAGGCGAACAGACAGAAGAATATTATATAAATGGTTTCTCAAGCAGCCTTCCTTGGGAAGTACAATATGAAGCTTTACAAAAAATAGAAGGATTAGAAAACGTTAAAATTTTCCGTCCCGGATACGCAATAGAATACGATTATTTTGACCCAACACAATTACTCCCAACCTTAGAAACAAAGCTTATTGAAAACTTGTTTTTTGCTGGTCAAATTAATGGAACTACAGGATACGAAGAAGCCGGAGCGCAAGGATTAATGGCTGCAATAAATGCACATCAAAAAATCAATAATTCTACCCCTCTTGTCCTAAACAGAAACGAAGCTTATATCGGAGTTTTAATCGACGATTTAGTTACAAAAGGTGTTGACGAACCATACAGAATGTTTACCTCAAGAGCAGAATATAGAATATTACTTAGACAGGATAATGCCGATTCTAGACTAACTAAAATTGGTTTCGATTTAGGTTTGGCAACAAAAGAAAGACTAGAAACCTTACAGAATAAAGTCAAATTTACAAATGTAATTACGGCCTTTTTAAAAGATTTTTCTGTAGATCCAGCTATAATAAATTCCATGTTAGAGAAAGCCGGAACTTCAATAATTAATCAAAAAACTAAGACTGTGGATTTACTCGGAAGACCACAAATAAACTTGGTTGATTTATTAAAAAACATACCTGAATTTAGCTCCATTGAAAATGAAATTCCGGCTGAATTAAAATCAGAAATTTTAGAAAGCTGCGAAATAGGAATCAAGTATAAAGGGTATATTGAAAGAGAAAAACAGCTTGCAAATAAACTTTTAAAGTTCGAAGAACTTTCTATTCCTGCCAATTTTGAATACGAAAAGCTTTCATCATTATCAACAGAAGCCAGACAAAAATTAGGTAAAATTCAGCCGCAAACAATCGGACAAGCATTAAGAATTCCCGGCGTATCTCCGTCGGATATAAATATACTTTTAGTATTTCTTGGCAGATAAAAAATGTCAAGTTTCACGTGAAACCAAAATTAAATGAATACAATTAAAGGAAATATAGTTGACGTTGTAAACAAAGAAATTTACAAAGGAGAAATCTTTTTTACAGATGTAATCGAAAAAATTGAAAGGAAAAATGTAGAAGAAACTCAATTTATTTTACCCGGCTTTGTTAACGCGCATGTACATATCGAAAGTAGCATGCTTTCACCTTTTGAATTCTCAAAACAAGTAGTAAAACATGGAACTGTTGCCATAGTTACCGACCCTCACGAAATTGCAAATGTATTAGGAATTGAAGGTGTAAACTACATGATTGAAAACGCAAAAAAAGGTCCTGTAAAAGTTTTTTTTGGTGCCCCTTCCTGTGTTCCTTCAACAACATTTGAGAGTTCAGGTTCTGTGATTAATTCAAAAGATATTGATGAACTTTTATCAAGAAACGAGATTTTTTTCCTTAGCGAAATGATGAATTTTCCGGGAGTAATTTTTGGAAATAAAGAGGTGCATGCAAAATTAAATGCTGCAAAAAAATACAATAAACCGGTAGATGGTCATGCCCCAGGTTTAAGTAAAATTGATATACAAAAATATATTTCGAGCGGAATTTCTACCGACCACGAATGCTTCAATATTCAAGAAGCTATAGATAAAATTAGCTTTGGAATGAAGGTTCAAATAAGAGAAGGAAGCGCTGCTAAAAATTTTGAAGCACTTTTTCCATTAATAGAATCTCACCCGGAAATGATAATGCTTTGCACCGACGATTCACATCCCGATGATTTATTAAAAGGACATATAAATCTTCTTGCAAAAAGAGCATTTGAAAAAAATCTGGATTATTTTAATGTACTTAGAACTTGTTCATATAATCCGATTAAACATTATAATTTACCTGTTGGACTTTTACAAAAAGGAGACGCGGCAGATTTCATAATTTGTACAGATAAATATGCGTCAAATATTTCATCGGTATATATAAATGGCAAAGAAAAACTGACTGAAAATTATACTCAATTTTCTTCCCTTTCTCCAAATAATTTTAAAGCAGCTTCCATTTCTGAAAAAGATATTTCATTCAAAAATATTGGTAAATTCTGTAATATAATTTCTGTAATTGATGGAGAACTTATAACCCAAAAAGAGAAATTAAATTACTCAGATGTTTTTAATAATGATAATTCATTTAAACCTGGATTTAATAAAATAGTTGTTATAAATCGTTACGAAAAAAATGCAACTCCTGTTATTGGAATAGTAAAAAACTTCAACATAAAAAACGGTGCAATTGCAAGTACAATTGCTCACGATAGTCATAATATAATTTCGATAGGCGATTCCGATTTTGAAATTGCAAAAGCAATAAATTTGGTGATAGAATCTAAAGGTGGAATTTCTGCTTGCAATGAAATTCAATCTGAATTATTGCCTTTAGAAATTGCAGGAATTATGACTTCAAAAAATGTTGAATGGGTTGCCGAAAAATATAAAGCAATTTCGGATTTTGCAAAAAAAGAACTTGGCACAAATTTAAATGCTCCATTTATGACAATGTCATTTTTGGCACTGCTTGTAATTCCGGAATTAAAAATTGGCGACAAGGGACTTTTTGACATAAGAACTTTAGAATTTGTAACTCTTTTCGAAAATTAACGGTTTCACGTGGAACGCATAAAAGAAAACATTTTATCCATTATTCAAAATTTACCTCCTAAGCCGGGAGTTTACAAATTCATAAATAATGAGGAAAAAATAATTTATGTAGGAAAAGCAAAAAATTTAAAGAAAAGAGTAAACTCCTATTTTTCAAAAATTCATTTAGACGCAAAAACCAGAATTCTTGTTTCTAAGATATTACACATTGATTATGTTGTAGTTAACTCCGAATCTGATGCCTTACTGCTTGAAAATAACCTAATTAAGGAATTACAGCCAAAATATAACATTTTATTAAAAGACGATAAAACTTATCCATGGATTTGTATAACAAATGAACAATTTCCAAAATTGTTTAAAACCAGAACTAAAATAAATAATGGCTCTTTATACTTTGGCCCATATTCGTCCGGATATTTATTAAAAGTTTTATTAGAGCTCATTAAACAACTATATCAGTTAAGAAACTGTCATTTAAGCCTAACAGAAGAAAATATAACAAATAACAAATTTAAGTCTTGTTTAGAATTTCAAATTGGTAACTGTCTGGCTCCATGCATTGGTTTACAAGACAAAACTAAGTATAATGAGAGTATTCAACAGATAATAAAAATATTAAAAGGCGATGTTGCGGAGTTAACTAACAACTTAAAGCAAAACATGGCTATGTTAGCTTCAAATCTTAAATTTGAAGAAGCCCAGGAACTCAAAAACAAATTGCAGATATTAGAAACTTTTCAATCTAAATCTGTTGTAGTTAGTCCAACCATCAGCAATGTAGATGTTTTCTCAATAATTAATGACGAAGATGCAGCTTTTGTAAATTACTTGCGTATTGTTAATGGTGCGATAATTCAGACTCATAACATCGTTCTAAAGAAGTATCTAGACGAATCAGAATCGGACCTGTTATTATCAGCAATTCAAAACCTAAGAGAGATGTTTGAATCCACATCCAAAGAAATTATTGTGCCTTTTAAGCCTGAATTTGAAGTGGAAAAAATTAAAACTATTGTTCCGCAAAGAGGTGATAATTTGAAACTTTTGGAGCTTTCGCAAAAAAACGTGAAGCTTTTCCGTCACGATATGCAAATGAATAAGTTAAAAGCAAATTACGGAAAAGTAAATGTTAGATTATTAGATGAAATAAAAACAGCACTTCATTTACCTGAGTTACCTGTTCATATTGAATGCTTTGACAACTCCAATATTCAAGGTGAATTTCCTGTTGCTTCTTGCGTAGTGTTCATTAATGCCAAGCCAAGCAAAAAAGACTATCGGCATTTTAATATTAAAACAGTAGTTGGTCCCGATGATTTTGCCTCTATGGAAGAAATCGTTGAGAGGCGATATAAGCGATTTTTAGACGAAAAGAAACACTTACCCCAGCTCATTATAATTGACGGCGGAAAAGGGCAACTGAGTGCCGCATTATCGTCTTTAAACAAACTAGGAATTGCTGACAAAGTAAGCTTAATTTCTATTGCCAAAAAATTAGAAGAAATATTTAAACCAAACGATCCTCTCCCGCTCTATTTAGACAAACGTTCAGAAGTGTTAAAACTAATACAAAGAATGCGCGATGAAGCTCACAGATTTGGAATAACATTTCACAGAAATAAACGATCAAAAGCCTTTTTAAAAACAGAACTTGAAGAAATTGATGGCATTGGTGATAAAACAATTGAATTACTTTTAAAGGAATTTAAAAGTATTGAAAATATAAAAAAGGCTTCGAATGAAGAAATTGAGAATATTGTTGGAAAATCAAAAACAGCAATACTATTAAACTATTTTAATCAATTACAATCCTAAGGGAGATTGCGGGTCAATTCGCCGCGGCGAACGCAATGACGAACACACCAATAATAACGTCATGGCGGACCTAATCCGCCATCTAATTTTCTATTCTATAGATTTCTACTTATCAGTCTTCGAGAGCCTCAGACTGACAGAATATTGTCACATTGAGTGTCCGCCGTGGCGGATCGAAATGTGAACAAATATTTAAACATTTACTTCAAATACTTTTCAATTATTTCTTGGCCAGGATTATAGTAGCCATGGTAAATCTTTGGAAACTCCTTTTTAACAGACTCTATTACATTTTTAACACCGAGCAATTTACTGTCAAATTTATAGTCTGTTTCACTAATATACCACTCAGGATCAATATTAAAATTTCTCCATTGTATCATGTTAATATCATATTGCTTGAGAAATTTTTGTAATTCAATAACTTCTGCCTCACAATCAGTAATTCCTGGGAAAACAAAATAATTTATTGAAACCCAAATATTATATTTTCTGGCGATTTTAATACTTTCTAAAACATCTTTAAAAGAATAATTTCGGGGTTTGTAATATTTGTTATAAACTTCTTCACGAACAGAGTTCATGCTCACTCTAATGCTTTGTAAACCGGCCTTACACATTTCCTCAATTGCTTTAGGATTACTTGCATTTGTGTTTAAATTAATTATTCCTTTTTGAGTTCGCTTTCTAATTTGTAAAACCGCATCACGTAATGTTTCCCATACTAAAATAGGTTCTCCCTCACAGCCTTGTCCGTAACTAACAACAGGGTTTGGAGCTGTTTCTAAATGATCAACAGCAACATCTGCAATTTCATCAGGTGTTGGGACAAATGTTATACGGTTTTGTGTTGACGAAATTTTATGATCTTTGGGTTGATACGAAATACATCCCAAACATTGTGAATTACATGTTGGCGAAGTTGGTAAAGGCGCTTCCCAACGATTTAAAAAGTAGTTTCTTGCAGCCGGACAAAAATATTCTAACGCACAATATGATAAATGTTTAACAAGCCTGTTTTCAGGCTTTAGCTTTATCATTTTCTTAGACCCTGCAATTACTTTTTTCTGATCAAACTGATCACAATCCTGTCTTATATCAACCTCTATTCGAAGCGCAGGAACATAAAATTTATTATTAAGCCAACCAACTGCAGAAAAAGCAAAAAGGGGCAAACGGGGCGCTCCTTCATTCGTTTTCCATGCTGCATGATGCGTTACAGTGTATGCGGGAGCAACAAAAGCTGCTACAGCCAATCTAGATTTAAGTACTTCAGTTTGTCCCGTTTTAATGTTATAACCTATTGGATTTCTTCCGGGTAAAAAGAACATATCACTACCAAAAGGTAGTTCTATAAAATCTTCAGGACTAAACTTTATGGTTTCATTTCCAGCCTGTCCCATAACATTATACCTAGTATCTTCAAAAATATTTCCTTTATCGTCGCAAACAAGCAAATAAGGAACTTTTTCGGGATGAAGTTTTTTAATCATTTAGCTCCTTGTTTTTAGACTTTATTTGTTTTGCATTTTGCTTAGTTATTACCTTTTTCCCTGTTTTTTCTTCAATCTCTCTTCTTGTGTTTCCAACAATTGTTCCTCCCTGACTAGCAATAACACGGCTCTCTTCAAAAGTTTCAGGATTTTTTTCTTTGGAAATTTCTGTTGTTGTGGCTTCTGCTAACATGTTAAGTACTAATTCAAGATTATTCATATGATCGCGAAGATTCTCCTTTTTTAACTCCTTAAACTTCTTATATTGCTTTGTAGAAAATCCACTCCATGCCTTTGTTATTTCATCTGTAAGAATTGCAAATTCTTGTCCTTTTTTAATTCCGCAATTTTCCCATTCATCAGTAAGTTCCTTTCTAACTTCAATACTTTTAAGTCGCTGATTTATCCATTCTTTTGAATATCCTTTGCGTAAATAAGTTTCCATCACTCTATCTATTCCCTTTTCCGGATCTTCTATTTCATCAATTCTTTCGCTACCTGTTTTTGCAAGCCAAAGTTTAAAGGGCTCAGCCTTAGGTGATGGAATTGATTGAATTAGTCTAAATAATTGCTCAGTATCAGCAACATCCGAGCTATACAACTTGCCGTCAGAAGACTTAATTTTAAGTTGTCCGATATTTTCGGACAACTCACTTCCTTCAATTTTTAATTTCGATTTTAAATCACTCCAATATTTCCGTGGCCTTTCAGAACCCGTTAAAACTTCAATAACATCTACTATTGAAAAATACCACTTTTCTTTTTCTTCATCCCAAACAGAACGCACTTGTTTGGATTCAAATAGTTTTACAGCAGTTTCTTTAGACATAACAACCTATTTATCTTATTTCTCGGAGCACTCAAGTATATAAACACAAAGTTGACTCATTTAGAACTTCTTTTAGTCTCCTTCGATCCGCCGCGGCGGACGCTCAGGGTGACTATTACACAAATTAAGAATGACTTTATTTTTTTACTATTTTACTCCAGGCATCTTTTAAACCAACTGTGCGATTTAAAACAATATTATTTTCTGTTGTATCCTTATCAATATTGAAATATCCTAATCTTTCTAACTGATAACTTTCTCCAGCTTTTGCATTCTTAACAAATGGCTCAAGATATCCTTTTATTACTTTTAATGAATCGGGGTTTAAATCAGCTTTAAAATCTTGTCCGTCTTCTGGATTCTCACTTTTAAATAACCTATCATAAAGCCTTACCTCACACTCAACAGCATTTTGTGCAGAGACCCAATGAATAGTTCCTTTTACTTTTCTTCCATCTGTAGTTTTTCCGCCCCTAGATTCTTTATCGTAAGTACAATGTATTTCAATAATTTCTCCAGTTTCAGGATTCTTAACAACGTTCTCACATTTAATATAAAAAGCATAACGAAGACGTACTTCTCCACCTGGTCTTAATCTAAAATAATCCTTTGGTGGATTTTCCATAAAATCCTCTTGTTCAATATAAAGTTCCTTAGTAAAGGGAATTTTACGTCCACCAGCTGATGCATCTTCTGGATTATTTATTGCATCAAGTTCTTCAACATGATTATCCGGGAAATTAGTAATAACAACTTTCACAGGATTTAAAACACCAAGAATACGATTTGCTTTTTTATTTAAATCTTCTCTAACACAAAACTCAAGTAAACTAACATCAATTACATTTTCGCGTTTTGCAACTCCAATTCTTTCGGCAAAATTTCTTAAAGATTCTGGTGTATATCCACGTCGACGCAAACCACATATTGTTGGCATTCTAGGATCGTCCCATCCGTTCACGTAATTGCTTTTAACGAGTTCTAACAGCTTGCGCTTACTCATTACGGTATAAGTAAGGTTTAGTCGCGCAAATTCAATTTGACGAGGTCGTGGCAAGGGTAAACCTATCGACTCAAGAAACCACTCATAAAGGGGACGATGAACTTCAAATTCTAATGTACAAATTGAGTGAGTAATTCCCTCAATATAATCTGATTGTCCATGAGCAAAATCGTACATTGGGTAAATACACCATTTATTGCCAGTTCGATGATGATGAGCACGTAAAATTCTGTATAAAACAGTGTCGCGCATATGCATGTTTGGCGAAGCAAGATCAATTTTTGCCCTTAATGTTTTACTTCCATAAGCAAATTCGCCATTTTTCATTCTCTCAAACAAATCCAAATTTTCTTCAACGCTTCGGTTTCTGTAGGGACTTGGAGTTCCTGGAATAGTTGGTGTTCCACGCATACTCGAAACTTCTTCAGCACTTAAATCACACACATATGCTTTTTCTTTCTTGATAAGCACAACTGCCCAATCGTAAATCTGTTGAAAATAATCTGAAGCATAAAATAATCTATCTTCCCAATCAAAACCTAACCAGCGAACATCTTCCATTATAGAATCAACATATTCTACATCTTCAGCAACTGGATTTGTATCATCAAAGCGAAGATTACATTTTCCGTTATAATTCTTTGCTAAACCAAAATTAAGACAAATAGATTTTGCGTGACCAATATGCAAATAACCGTTTGGTTCCGGTGGAAAACGAGTATGAACTCTTGGCAAACTATCTCCTACTTTTGCACTCTCTACTATCTCTTCTATAAAATTTAGCGAACGGCTTTCTTCAAGGGGTAATTTTGATTCGGTATTCATTACAAATATTTTCGTGAAATTTTGTACAAAAATAATCTGATTTAACTAATATTGTTCATTATTTTTAAAAACAAAAAATTGCCACAGATTCACAGATTAAAAATAGTTTTTGTTTCAATACATAAAACATTATGTATCATTCTATCTGTGAATCAGTGGCAAATATTATTTAATTATTATGGGACAAATTATTGTTGAAGGAATGGAGTTTTATGCCTATCACGGGCATTTTAAGGAAGAACAAATTGTAGGAAATAAATTTCTTGTTGATTTAATTATCGATACTGATACGTCAAAGCCTGAAAAAACTGATAATTTAGAGGATGCTTTAGATTATGCAGCAGTTTATAATGACATAAAAGACGAAATGCAAACAAAGTCCTTTTTAGTTGAAAACATTGCCGGAAGGATTATTAATCGCCTTTATGATAAATATTCAGCTATAATTAAAATTGATCTTATAGTTTCTAAGCTTAACCCTCCCTTAGGTGGAAAAACCGAAAAGGTAAGTATAAGACTTACAAGAGAAAGGAAATAGAAATAAGTTCCACATGAAACAATAAAAAATGTCATTCTGAACGTCCGCCGCGGCGGATGAAGAATCTGTTTTTATAATCCGAACAAGACTCTTCGTCCACCGCTGCCGAGTTCGCTAGGTAATAGTTGCGGGTCGAGCCCGCAATGACGAGCTTTTTAATTTGTTAACGTCATGGCGGACTACGATCCGCCATCTATATTTAAGTAAACAATACCATAAAAAAAGCAGTCAAGTCAAAAAACCATGACTGCAATTAAACACTTTTTGTCATTCTGAATGTAACGAAGTGTCCGCCGCGGCGGATGAAGAATCTATTTCTATAATCCAAACTAGATTCTTCGCTTCGCTCTGAATGACAATACCTGTTTTTACTTAACCACTATAACTTTTTTAAACTGTGAACCTTGTTTTGTTTCTATTTTAACAATGTACAGACCTCCAGAAAGATTATCAGTAAAAACTCGAGTTTGATTACCAATAAATTTCACCTGTTTTACAAATACTCCTTCGGCAGTATATATTTTGATAGTTTTTAAGTCGTTATTATTTTCGAATTTTATATCAAAATAACTGCTTGCAGGGTTTGGATATAGGCTTATTTCTTCTTTAATAATATTCCCTTTAATTCCTTGGCCAAATGAGCCACAAGGTGACATCTGATTAATAAAACCATCACGTATAACATCAATACGTTGTTTCATAACTTCAACACCAGCTAAAGGGCTAGGATTTACATAATCTCTACCAAAAACAAAAGCAAGATCAAGTTGATCAATATCCCCAGGTACCATGGTGTAAGGACCTGAAGAAGCAACACCTCTATAATCTTTTAATGCATTACCTTGAATTGACCATCCTGGTTGAACAACCCCTCCAGTTCCCCAAGAACATGAATCTGTAGTTGGATTTCCTGAAAAAGCAAAATTAGCTGGAATCGCTGTTTGTGATGTATCATAACCAGTTCCACCATAAGTCCATCTGACTCCATTTTTCCAATATCCAGATAAAAACCTATAATATTCTAAAGCATTAGCAGGATCACTTAATGCACTTCCATCATTTTGAAAATACATAAATCGTGACATTCCTAAGCGTTCGTTATCAATTATTCCATCATTAAAATTTAACCCATTAATACTTTCATCGCATCCATTTGCGATACCCGAACTGCCATAATCACTCGCATCACTATCCATATAAGGACCTCCTAAAAAGGTAAAAGACAATGCAGGAGGATTTGTTCCATATGTTTGCCCCATACCATCACCATCCATTGCATCACCATTAAAGCCATAAAAGCTACCTCGTTTAACATCACACTCAATATAATCATCTGTAAAATCTCCAATATCCATATCAGTCCAATATCCAATAAATGTTGAATCGTATATTCTAGTAGATCTATTAATTATTTCATAATTAATAAATATTGTGTTCCAAAAAGCAGAATCCGAATAACAATCAAAACCATAAGCCATTGCATGAACTTCAATGCCTAATTTATTTCCACCATCCGTTTCGGTATGAGTTGCCATGCTATCATTAAAAATAAAATAAACCGCCTGATCTCCCTTTATTTTTGGATAATCACCCAATTGAGGACTATAAATTCCATCATTATTAACATCCCAAAAAGGAGCCATTGAATAAAAGTAACCACAAGTATTACAGTTGCCTGGCCAATTAGCAATTACTTCGGGCATAACATAAGCAGGATCCGACCAGTGAGCAATATGATATTCTATTTCCTGCTTTGAAACTTTCCATGTTCTGTTCCATTTTTCCTGCTCGTTTTTATAACTTATTGAATCCATTATTGGCCCTGGAAAAAAATCTTCTCCGTCACCATATCTCTGGCCGGCAACATGAATCTGTCCATTATTATCAATTGCACCTATCCAGACTGCGCTTGCATAATTTGCATTTTTACCGCTACCATTAGGTACTTCAAAACCTGGCAACATAGTATTTTTATTCCAAAATAAAGAACCGTCATTATTTATATTAGCTTTTATATTATTAATTGAAATAAAATCAGAATTAGGAAAGCCACCACCAATAGTTGTTTTATAAATCGTACACAACGAGCCAACAGCATAGCCAAGAGTATCATTTACGAAAAACAAATATTTTGCAAATTGGCCTGGTACAATCTGTTCTATCCAATTTATACCACGATCAATTGTTTTATATATTCTATTTCCAAAAGGAAAATAACCGGTTAAGGTGTCTGTAAAAAATAATGCACCTGAAAACGTTGAAACTGGAAAAATAGTTGAATTTGCAGTCCAACTATTACCTGAATTACTTGTTTTTAATAATATCTGATTACCTCCTATAAAACCCACATTATTAAAAAAAATAATAGAATTAAGATTTGCAGTAGTTCCTGAATTTTCTAAAGTCCAGGATAAGCCCCCATCAACTGTTTTTAATATTGTACCTATAACTCCGACAGCATAACCACTTAAGTTGTCTGAAAAATAAACAGCTGTCAATCTATTTGTTGTTCCACTAATCTGGTGATTCCATGTAGCACCCCCATCTATTGTTTTTAAAATTAATCCTAATCCACCAACAATAAAACCATAATTTTCATCTATAAAAAAAACTGATGTTAATCTTGTAGAATCACCTGTTACCTGCTGAATCCAATTATTTCCACCATCAATTGTTTTTAAAATAACTTCTGCCCCAGTTATACCACCAACTGCATAACCCACATTTGAATTTACAAAATAAACTGAATACAAAGGATTTGTAGTACCACTTATTTGAGAATTCCAGGTATTACCCCCATCTGTTGTTTTTATTATTTTACCTGAACTTCCAACTGCATATCCAATCTGTGTATCTGTAAAATATACAGCATTTAAACCACCTGTTGGTTCACTATAAATTTTGTTCCATGCATAAGAATTAAAGTAAATTTCTAGAATCAAAACTGCTGTTGTAAAAATTATTTTTTTCATAGCTTTTAGTATTTATTACATCAAAGCTATATTAATACAATGCCCAAATCAAACATAAACTTCCCTACTGTATATAACAATTTACAAAATGTGGGTTTGAGTTTCCCAACGGGAAAAATTGAGAATAAATAAGCAGTCAGGTCGAAAGACCGTGACTGCAATTTATTCGAACTAGACTCTTCGTTACACTCAGAGTGACAAAAAATATTCGTGTCGATTTATTTCTCAGCTTTGCCTATTAAACAAGTAATTGGAAAGTGGTCACTTAAATCTTCTTTTCCAACTTTAAAATCGTAAGCATTAAATATTGGACTATGAAAAATATAATCAATTCTAAGCATTGGAATTTTCCCATTATAAGTGCTTCCTATTCCGCTTCCAGATTCGATATATGAATCTTTTAAACCACTTCCTATTGTTTGGTATGAATACGAAACAGGAGTGTCGTTAAAGTCACCACAAACAATAACTGGATATTTGCAAGCTGCTATGTGCGCTGCCACAGAATCGGCCTGATTTGCTCTTTTTGTAAATGCGTGCTTAATTCGTTTAATAATATTTTTAGTATCTCTAACCTCAACACTATCAACTTTAAAATCAATTTTATCAATAAATTCATAGTCTTCTTTTCCAAATCTGATACTTTCAAGATGGTTGTTATAAATTCTTACAGTATCGTCAAACATAATAACATCCGTGTAAATAGTCATATTTGAAGTACCTGGAAAAATAATTTCACCTTTATTTATTATTGGAAATTTTGTTAAAGTAGCAATGCCAAAATAATACAGACCCTTATTAACAACAGGGAATGAGGCATGTACTTTATTTGCCGATAAAAATTTTATAAGAGTATCTGAAGTCGAAAATTTTCCATCTTTTTGGTAATAATATTCCTGAAAACAAATAATATCGGGATCTTCGCTTTTTAAATATTTAAATATTTTATTTTTGTTATGCTCGTTGTTTTTCCAGTTATACAAATCGAATAATCTAACATTAAACGACATAATTTTAACCATTCCTTTCTCTGGCACATCGTTATTAAACCAACCAGGGTGATAATAGCCAGAAAAAACATATGTACCATAAAGTATAAATGGCAAGAATATTAAAAGATGTTTTTTATACCCTCTTAATAATATTAACAAAAAGAAAATAATAGTTGAAGTAAAAATATACGGAAATGCAAGTCCAGTAAATGCAGGAATCCAAAAAACATGAGGATTAATAAAAGGAGAGATAACCGACATAATCAAAAGAATAAGAACAGAATAAGCTGTGATTAAAAAAGAATTTTTAATCAGTAATCTAAAAATCGATTTATGTTTTTGTTCTTTCAATTAGGTTTACTTGAGTTAAACAAAATCTCTTTTTCTTTTTTCGATAAACTCTCATATCCCGATTGTGATATTTTATCGAGTACAGCATCTATTTCCTTTTGTTTTTTAACTTTTTCGTAGTTGTACTCTTTATCGTCCATATCTTTTACCTTGCTATAAGTAGCCTTCATTTTTGGTTTTCTTTTAAACGAAAAACTAATTCCCGAAAACATTTTTGAAAACCATGAAAGTATATCTTTTCCACGTTTAAATTGCATTGCATAAATAAATCCAAAGAAAGCCCCACCAAGATGAGCAATATGACCACCACTATTTTCTCCTGCTATACTTAAGAAATCGACTACAATAGAGAATAATGCAATATACTTTAATTTAACATCGCCAAGAAACATTAAACTAACCTTTTGATCGGGAATATAAAACGAGATTGCAACAACAACAGCAATTACAGAAGCAGAGGCTCCTAGAGCTACAGATTTCGATAATATTGGTGCAAAAACAGGAAATAAATTAAATGCTGCAATATAAAATATAGCTCCAAAAAGACCTCCAATTATATATAAAGCAGTGATTTTTTTTGCCCCGATATATGCTACAAAAAGTTTTCCGAACCAATAAAACCAGAGCATATTAAACAGAATATGAAGAAAATCTTCATGCAAAAACATATATGTAATTACCGTCCACGGTTGATATTTTAAAGCAGTTAAATCGGCAGGAAGAGAAAGATAGTTAACTGGATAATAAAGCCCCGAATCCCTAACCTGAATAAGAAAAAGCACTACCCTAAAAACACTTACCAAAACATAAACAGCAATATTCAAATACAGTATCTTTTCGAAACTGTTAGACTGCTTAATTTTGTTTATAGCAACTTTATAAAAATCCATTACTATTGAAACTTATTTTTAAACTTATTATTTTGCCAGTATTTTATTAAAATAAAACCAAATAACATTCCTCCCAAATGTGCAAAATGTGCAACATTATCGCCTGCCTGGTTTGCAACTCCACTATATAACTCAAATGCTCCATAAAGCATTACAAAATATTTTGCTTTTAATGGAAAAAAGAAATACAAATAAATCATTGTATTTGGAAATAACATTCCGAACGCTAACAATATTCCAAATACAGCACCAGAAGCACCAACGGTTGGAATATTTAATCTCATTTCCATTTGATTTTGTATAAAACCATTTGTTTCAGTTAAAAACTGAGTGTCACCAGGGTGTTGTGACCACTGATAAACAAAATCAGCTACAGAAGTTTTAAACTCAGGGAAAAAATCAATTACAAGCTTTGAAAATGCCTCTGGTGATGGAGCATTCTGGTATGCAATAATGCCCGTTTGCATATCGCCAAACCTGTACCAACTAACCAAAAGATGAAGTCCGGCAGCTCCTAAACCTGTAACAAGATAAAACAATACAAATCGTTTTGTGCCCCAAAAATTTTCAATAGCTGCGCCAAACATCCATAAGGCAAACATATTTGATAAAATATGAATAAAAATTATGTTTCCCTGGCTATCATAAGTGGCATGCATAAACATGTGAGTTATAAGCTGATATGGCTTAAATAAAGTTGATTCGGGATAATGCAAACCAAGATAATCGGTTAAATCAAAACCAAATTTTGCTTTTACAATTAAAGTCCCTAAATAGAACAATACATTAATGATAAGTATATTTTTAACTGCCGGAGGCATTAACCTAAAACCCATGGGAGAATATTGACTCATTTTTTATTTTAATCGTTTTTCAAATTCATCAGAATTGATAATTGTGAATATTGTTTTTCCAGATGGTGTGTAATTTGGATTTGTACTTCTAAAAAGCATATCAATTATATGACTCATTTCTTCCCATGATAAATTTTTACCATACGGAACTGCTCCTGAATCAACTAATGCAGTTAATAATCTTTCGTTACTTGAATTATCCGGTAATTTTTCAAGGCTTTGATAAACACCTAAAAAATGTTCAATAACTTTCTCAATATCATTTGTTTGCATTCCAGCAGGAATGCCACGAACAACAAAGCTGTTTTTTCCAAATTCGTCAATGTCAAAACCAAGTTGTATTAAATCTCCTAACAATTCGCGTAATAATTCAGAATCCTGAACATTTAAATCCAATTTTGTAGGAAACACAAGGTTTTGAGTAGCAATTTTACCCGAAGAAAGTGCCTGACTAAATTCATCAAAAAGTATTCGTTGGTGTGCACGATGTTGATCAATTACCATTAAACCAGATTTTACCTGACTTAAAATATATTTCCCCTTAAAATGAAAAAATTGTCGGCGAATATCTTCTTTAATTGCAACACTTTCATTATTCTCGTCAGGAAAAAGTTTTTCGTTTTCTGCACTTTGTTCTACAACTTTATATAAATCCTGCCATCCTTTTGGATTAGCAGATTTACTTTGAAATTTAAAGCTTCCGGCATCAGATAAATCTGATGCAAAAGGATTAAAAGTAGGATCAATTTGTATTTCGGGTTCAATAAATTCCTGCCCTTTCCGAATTGGAGGAATATCAAACAATGGTTCATTATCAAAATCAATTGAAGGGATCATATTCGATTTACCCAAAGTCTGTCTTACAGCTGCAGCAAGTATTTGCGAAACAGCCCTTTCATCTTCAAACTTAATTTCAGTTTTTGTAGGGTGAATATTTACGTCAATAAATTCTGGTTTTGTTTTAAAAAACACAAAAAACGACGGAGTTGTATCGGGAGGCAAAAGAGTTTGGTATGAGCTTACCAAAGTTCTGTATAAAAATGGATGCCTCATATATCTTTGGTTTACAAAGAAATATTGGAGTCCACCTTTTTTTCTTGCACATTCTGGTTTTCCAATAAAACCTTCAATAGTGGCAATAGAAGTTTCGACCTGAATAGAAAGTAATTCGTTTGAAAGATTTTTTCCAAACAAATTTACTATACGTTGTTTTAAAAGCGATTGTGGTAAATTATAAACTTCCGAATCGTTATGAATAAGCGTTATTGCAACCTCTGGGTGAGCTAAAGCAACGCGATGAATTTCATCTAAAATATGGCGAAATTCAACAGAATCTGCTTTTAAAAAACGACGCCGGGCAGGAACATTATAAAACAAATTTTTGACAGAAAAAATGCTTCCAACATTGCAAGAAACCCCTTCTTGAATTTCAAAATCAGAGCCATTAATACGGATCAAAGTTCCTATTTCATCTTCATTTTTACGAGTACGTAATTCAACCTGAGCAATAGCAGCTATTGATGCCAATGCTTCTCCACGAAAACCAAATGTATTAATTGCAAACAAATCATCTGCCTTTCGAATTTTTGAAGTAGCATGTCGTTCAAAAGCAATACGTGCATCAGTATCGCTCATACCAGAACCATTATCAATAATCTGAACTAAGGTTTTTCCCGCATCTTTAATTACAACTTTAATTTGAGTTGCCCCTGAATCAACTGCATTTTCAACAAGCTCTTTAACAACTGATGCTGGTCGTTGAATAACCTCACCGGCAGCAATTTGATTGGCAACAGAATCGGGTAATATTTGAATAATATCAGACATTATTTTAACTGCTTAAACTCCTTCTTGTTGGAGATAACTCCAACAAGGGCGAATTTTGTTAGAGATAACCCAAACAAGGGCGAAAAAAAATTATAATTTTTTAAATTTCTTTTTTACAAAGGTAATATTTACCACTTCCTCTGCAAAACATTTAATATACCTTAACGAATGGATTTTAAGTGTTTAAATTTTATACTACTAGGCTTTATAACAGACACCTAATTTTTCCAAAATATTTTCGCTATTTTCTTTAACTTTTTCGGTTGTATCGATATATTGAATTAACAATCGATTTGAATTTTCAATTTGAAAAATTGTTAAATGCTGATTACCGTCAACCCAATGGAACTCTTTATTTAATTTGTTTTCTGCAATATAATCAGCTTCACCATATTTTTTAATAAACAAATCCAGTAAATTATTAGTTTGATTTAAAGTGTCAATCTGGAGTTCTTTTAATTTGTTATCGTTAAAAAAACAATAAACTCTTCCAATATTAGAATATTCATGATAATTCATTGTATATGATGCACCTAAAATTCCATATTGACTGGAAATATTTTCTAAAACATTTTCACTTTCGAGACTGGATAGTTTCTTTTTAGCATCATTAAAATTCATCCCAAATGACAATCCAAAAAACAATTGATTATTTTTTTCTCCTGAATAAAACTCATACTTTTCTAATTTGTTAATAATTTCTTTTTTATTTACATTGCTTTCATTATCGCTATAAACACTGAAATGAATAGGAACATTAATAACACAGGAATAAATAATTAAAACCCAAACAGAAATAAATAGTATTTTTTTCATCTTCTAATTGTTTGCTAATGCCATTTACAATTATAAAATAGCCCCATTTTTTTATTCATCTCCCTACCCTCTTCAAAAAGAGGGACAATAGGTTGGACTATTTTATAATTATAGTTGGTATAACTACAAATTTACTAAATAACTATATGCAAATTTTTTCTTTAATTTCATTTAACATTGTTTTAACTAATTTTAATAAAGACTATAATCATTATGATTTTTTAATGAATTTATAATTACTCGTTTGTGAATCAAAAAAAAAGATAATTTTGTGTTTATGAAATCATTCTCATATTTTATTCTTCTCACCTTTATATTGCTTTCTTATACAGCATTATCTCAAAACACAATTACAACAAATTCCCCTGTTCAAACCTCATTTTGTGCTGGTGGAAATATTGTAGTACAATACACCTCTACCGGAACATTTGCTTTTGGTTGTGTTTTTACTGCAGAATTATCTGATGCAATGGGTAATTTTACAACCCCTGTAGTTGTTGGATCCATGCCACTAAATACCGGCGTTATTGCAGGTACAATTCCACAAAACACTTCTTTTGGGTTTAATTATAGAGTTAGAGTTGTTGCAAGTAATCCATATACCGTTGGATCTGTAAGTCCTACCCCGCCTTTAATTATTACCAGTACTGCCATTTCTGCCACTATAGTTCCAAGTCCATCATCCGCAGAAGTTTGTGAAGGAAATACCGTTTCGTTATGGGTGGCATATAATGCATCATATTATTGGTCAACTGGTGAGACCACGCAAACAATTTCCGTTACCGATGGTGGAATTTATAGAGTTACAGTAACAAATTTTTTAACTGGCTGCGAAGTTAGTTCTAACCCGATAGAAATAACAGTTCACCCAACTCCAATTGTTAATTTGGGGCCCAATATTGAACTTTGCAACGGTCAGAATTCGAATCTAGATGCAGGCCCAGGATACGTAACATATAACTGGAGTAATGGATCATCTGGTCAATTACTTATTGTAAATAACACTAATAATTATTCTGTAATGGTAACAGATCAGTTTGGTTGTACAAATAGCGATACTGTTAGTATACTTGTTCATCCAAATCCGATAATTGATTTGGGTAATGATACTGTTTTATGCGGAAATTATATATTTCTTTCTTCGGGAATTGGTTACAATTCATATAGCTGGAACAATGGATTGTCATTTAATCCTTCATTATTAGTAGAAACTTCAGGAACTTATTTCTTATCTGTATTAGATTCTAATAACTGTTCTGGTTTCGACACTATAATAGTTGATATTCATAATTTACCTTCCATTAGTTTAGGAAATGATTTATCTGCTTGTGGAAATAGCATTGTGCTTAATGCGGGCCCAGGTTTTTCGTCATATAATTGGAATAATGGACTGGGTTTAAATCAATTTTTTCCTGTAAATACAACAGGAACTTATAATGTTAAAGTAACCGACCAATATGGATGTAATGCAAAAGACACTATTATTGTAAATATTAATAGTTTACCCGATGTAAATCTCGGTTTAGATATACTTTTAGAATTAAATAATACTTTAATTTTAGATGCTGGCTCGGGATATTTAAACTACCAATGGAATACCGGCACAACTTCTCAAACTTTACAAATTAATGGCTGGGACTATCCTTTAGGTCCAATAACTTTTTCGGTAACCGTAATGGACGCCAACGGTTGTTTTAATTCAGATCAGATTACTATTACTATTGTTCAGCCTTCCGGAATTAATGAAATTTCAAATATTGAATTTAAAATATTCCCCATTCCTTTTAGTGAAACTTTAACTGTAATTAGTAATCAAAATTTATCTGAATCAAAGCCCATTTTATGTGATATACTTGGCAAATATTATTATCCCGAGTTTACCATTGATAAAACAACATTAACTATTTCACGAGGAAGCCTTTCAACTGGCTCTTACATACTTTTTATTGAAAATAACAATGAACGTGTTTGGGCAGGAAAACTGATTATTAATTAAACAACCAATTTTTAAATCTTAAATTTTATTAAAAAAGAGCCTTCCCGAGACTTGTAGCTATTGTTATATTTGCATTTACGATATTGAATAAAAATATTTCGTACTTTTACATTCTATTTATAAGCATAAATCTTATATGTTCTTTAACATTTATAAAGATTAAATTACTATGAAAAACAAAACTTCTCTTACTAAAATTGGTGTTTTTTATGATGGAAACTTTTTCCTTCATATCAGCAATTATTATAATTACAATCATGCTAAAAAAAGCAGAATAAGCATTTCTGGTTTACATGATTTTATAAGAAATAAAATATCCGAGGAAGAAGATTCTAATTATGGATTATGCCAAATTGTTGATGCTCATTATTTTCGTGGTCGCTTAAGCGCTCAGGATGCTAGTCAGAAAGGAAATTTACTTTATTACGATAGAGTTTTTGATGATATTTTAATGTCAGAAGGTGTTGTTACTCACTACCTTCCTGTTCGTACATTTTTTGGCACAAAAAACGAAAAAGGTATTGATTTATGGTTGGCATTAGAAGCCTTTGAATTAGCTTTTTACAAAAAATTTGATGTAATAGTTCTTATTGCTTCCGATGGTGATTACGTTCCTTTGGTTAGGAAATTAAATACACTTGGAACAAGAGTGATGGTGCTTAGCTGGGATTTTGAATTTTACAATGACGAAGGTCAAAAAGTAATTACCCGCACTTCACAGGATTTATTAAACGAAGTTTCTTACCCAATTGCAATGCACGAATTAATTGATGAGGGTTTGTTAAATGAAGAAGAAATTATTACAAAACTATTTGTACCACAAGCTGCTCCAAAACCAGTTCAACAAATTACAACCGAACTTAGTAGCGAGAGATTAATTGGTCATGTTTTAAGCCTTAAAAACGGTTTTGGGTTTATTAAATATCCACCTAACAATCTTTTCTTTCACTACGGTAATTTAGTTGATACCGACTTTAACGACCTAAAAGAAGGTGAACCTGTTGAATTTACTATGGGTTATAACGATAAAGGCGATGCAGTTGCTAAAGAAGTACGATTATCTACTGCTGAAATTAACGGAAATATTCTGGAGGAATAGAAGATTAACCGTTAAGCTACCCAACACCGTGCAATTTCTTGCAGTTGTGCTTGTCCCTTTGGGATCAAACCGCTAAGAAATTTATTTAATGTTATAAGTATCTCCGCCGCGGCGGATTGCCCATCAGCCGCGGATGACTGCACGTTGCTATCGTAGGTGGTGTTAGGCACTGGTAATTCGTATCTTATTTTATTATTATCAACTTTCCTGTCTTGATGTTATTCTCTTTCCTGTCAAACACAGAATAAAAATAAAGTCCGCTGTCAATGTCAGACAAGTTTATTTTTTCTGACTGCTTGCTACTTACAAGTGTAACTTCCTTTCTTTTTGCTCCAAATATGTCATATAATTCAAAGTAACTTTTTTCTGTCAATGCAAAGTCTATCGTTAATTCGTTTGATGTTGGATTTGGATAAACATTAATTAAATGATTGTCCGATTCTGTCTGTTCAACGCTTGTATTTTCAAAAGTAACTTTACGAATTCTATTGGTAAAAGCATCAGCAAGGTATAGGTTACGTTTATTATCAACACAAATTCCTGACCTCCCCCCTATATTTGCATATGTAGCTAAACCGCCATCTCCACTATAACCCGGTGTCCCATTTCCGGCATATGTACTTATTATTCCTGATGTATCAATTAATCGAATTCTATCATTACCACTATCTGAAATGTAAACATTACCTATGGAGTCTATGGCAATGCCTTGAGGCAATGATAATAGCGCATAAGTTGCAAGACCTCCATCTCCACTATAACCAGACGATCCAGAAGCCGCTCCTGCAAACGTACTTATTATCCCAGATGTGTTTACTTTGCGAATTTTATTATTGTTCATATCTGAAATAAATATATTTCCAATATTATCTACAGCTACCCAGTTAGGGTAATTAAGTTGTGCATTTATTGCAAGACCGCCATCACCGAAATTTCCTGCTATTCCATTTCCGGCAACAGTAGAAATAACACCAGAAGTGTTTACTTTGCGAATTACCTGATTTTCAAAATCAGCAATATATATCTCTCCAATTTTATCTGATGAAATTCCAAAGCCGTTACCAAATTTCGCTTGAGTTGCATCACCACCATCTCCGGTATAACCAGCTGAGCCATTTCCAGCAATAGTTGTAATGATTCCAGAAGTGCTTATTTTTCTAATTCTGTTGTTATCACGATCAAGAATATAGATGTTCCCTGTTGAATCTAATGTTATTCCTGTTGGACGACCCAACTGAGCTAATGTTGCAAGCCCACTGTCACCCGAGAAACCTACTGTTCCATCTCCTGCAATTGTAGTTATTATTCCTGATGTATTTATTTTTCTTACTCTACTGTTATTTCTATCCGCTATGTATATATTCCCAGCTTTGTCAACAACAACATCACTTGGTGACGCTATTTGTGCTGTTGAAGATTGTCCATAATCTCCAGAGAATCCCTCTATTCCATTACCTACTATGGTAGAAATAATTTGTGCTTGCGTTGGTCCAATAAGGATAAACAAAATAAGAAATGTCAAAAGTTTTTTCATTATTTTTATTTTTATAGTTTTCTTGCTTTACTTGTGAATAACTAACAGGTTTTAGAACCCTGTTTGGTTTATGTTCTTTATAAATGATTAATACATTTGAATTTCACCTCAACATCATCTAAATAAAATGGTTTTGAGTGATCGTTCCAAAAATATATTTTAAATAACGCTGTATTTCTTGTAGAATCTTGCGGAATATAAAACCTATTTGAATAAGCTATTCTATTCCATTCATTGCTATTTCGTATTTCGCTTCGCAAAGATTTACCAAGCCATTTAAGAGATTTGCCTTCCTGAGTTTCGAGCGACACAACCATTTGCCCTTCCGAGCTATCAGAAAGATTTACAGCCGTTGCCAACGTAACATCTATCCAAAATGTAGAATCGGTAATTAAATCTTTTAACGGCAAAACAAAAGTTGAAGAATATCCTTGTCCGTTAATAATATTTGAGCGTAATCCTGTAAAATATTTTTCTCTTGTTAAACCAGCAACATTTGTATTCCAATTTATTAATGAGTCATTTTCAAAATCATTTGTAAACTTTATCTGTTTTCCGTTTATCAACAAATACTCATGTTTTGGAATTTCGAATAACCTCATATTAAACGTGGTGTCAATCTTTTTAAATGCGGTATCTCTAAAATCGAGCAAAAATAACGGTATTCTTTCAGGAATCATTTCGGCCATCCAATTTGTATAATCGTTTATTAAAATATAAATTTTCTCGTTGTTAAAATTAAAATTCTGAGCATCAAAATAGCTCATAAACCTTGTATTTGTTGTATCAAATTCAAGATAATATGGTGCAATTCTTTTAAGAACTGGATCGGTTATTACAATATTTTTCTCATTACTGTTTTTAAAATTAGATTTTAAAAACTCACCTATATTATTGAATTTAATATCCCTATTATTTATCATCACAATAACAGGTTGCACAAATAAAATTATTATAAATAAAGCCAGTAATAATTGTCTAAACCTTGGTGGTAGTATTACTGGCAACAACGATCGCAACACTATTAATACTGTTAACGGAACAAGTATATATAAAGAATTAGTAAAAGCTTCTGATAATGAAACTACAAGAAAAATTATAATAGTTGCCATTAAATAATATCTGTTTTCGCGTAACTGAAAAAATTTGAAAACTATTGGAGCTGCAGCTAATGCTATTAATGGCGAAATAAATAAATAATGACGAACATCTAAACACATTGGAACGTAGGCAGAATAGCTTGTGGTCATAAAATTGCCCGAAATAACAGCTAATACAGCAATTGCAACAAAAAATGATTCCTGGCAAGGCAAACGTAGCCATTCTCTAAATCGTACCGAAAGGATAATTGGAATAATAAAAATAACTCCGGTAATCATTATTTGCTTTATAAACTCTAGCCATAATTTGTATGAAATACGCGATAATAATTCGTTTACCGGAAGCAAATCGTAGCGACAAGGATTTACATAACTATTCTGCGAAATTGCCTCAAAACGTATCCAGGGTGTTCCTGTTTTGATTTTTAATAATAAGAAATAACATACTAAAAATATTGCACCTGCAATTACAGAATAAATCCAGAATTTAATGTTGCGCTTTTGCCAGATATCAGATATAAAAACAAATAATAAAACAGGTACGATTAAAAACACTGTTTCTTTTGACATAAATGCAAAAAGCAAAAACCCAGCAAAAACAAAAGCATGCAGAATAGTATACTTTCCAAGTTTCTCGAACCTATAATGCCAAATTGTTGCAAAAGCTCCTAATATGCCCAAGGCAACATAAGAATCAGGCATTATTTTATCAGAATAAAAAAGAGTCCACTGGTTTAAAGTAAACAACAACATAGCTATAACCGAAACCATGTTCGACATTTTTCGAGTAATCCAGAATATTATTCCCAAAGAAAAAGCCGTAACAATCATTGATGGCAGAGCTGACGCAAAGTCGCTCATACCTAAAAACCTATATGATAATCCTGTAAAACCGATAATTGTCCAGCGATATGTAAAATGATTTAATGATAAGTCGAAGTTTCCATCGGCCCAATCTTTTGCTAAACGGGCATATTCCATATCGTCCCAACCATAATGCCCCACATAACCAAAGAAATGATTGAAAATTATAACAATAACCAATAATAAGAAAAACGATAATTTAATACTGTATTTTTTCATTTTAGAATATAATTAAATCTAACAGTCCCCCTTCGATCCGCCGCGGCGGACGCGCAGGGGGACTTTAATTTTTATTTATTTGTTAAAAGGCATTCTGCCATCTTTAAATCCAATTCGGTAGTAATTTTAATATTTTGTTTTTCGCCATTTATCAGATTTATCTTATAGCCAGCTTTTTCAATTACGGATGCATCATCGGTAAACTCAACCGAAAACGGAAGCTCATAAGCTTGCTTTAATATTTCGCTTTTAAAAACCTGTGGAGTTTGAATTAACTTAATATTATTTCTATTCAATTGCCTATTCCCATTTGGAAGAAGCTCTCTAACGGTTTCGTTAACTTCAATACAAGGAATTGCATTTCCACTTTTTTGAGCTTCATTAAAACAATTCGCAATTAGCTCATTACTAACTAATGGACGAACTCCATCATGCACTGCAACAAGACCTTGCGAATTTATAGATTCAATCCCATTCCTAACTGACTGATAACGAGTATCTCCACCGGCAACAATTTTATGTTTCACGTGAAAATCAAATTTTTCACACAAACTTTCCCAAGTAGCAAAATGCTCAGTTGGTAAAACTAAAATAATATTAAGTTTTGAATTATATTCGTAAAATTTTGATATAGTGTGCATTAACACCGGCTTCTTCATTAAATTAAGAAACTGTTTTGGTATAGATACACCCATACGCAATCCTGAACCTCCTGCAACAATAATTACAAATTGTTTTTCCATTGTTATTTGTTAATACAACCTTGTTGTTTTACTTTAATTTGAAACCATTGCAGATTATCAAATTTTAAAGTTTTATATGTATTTGATTCCAATTCTTTTATTGTTCCAAACCAATCACCTAAGTAATCGTCGCCCGATAAATCGTCGCGATCATAAACACCTATTTTAATTTCATCTTTAGGCGAAAAATGGTATAAATAAACAGTGTCTTTATCACTATATCCGGTTGAATACGTTGCCTCACGTGATCGCCAATATGGATAAGAAAAATCGCCTTCGCCATATGCCGGATAATACACTTCCCAATAAATATCTGGATAACCTTCTCTAAAAGAAAAATCCATCCCTCGTGGTGAAAATTTTTCGTCGTTTCTTAACTCAAGGCCATTACCATATATTGTTGTTAAATATATATCCGGAACTTTAATCTTAAAATTTACCTTTCCACTTATACTATTGCATTCCATTTCAAGATTAGTGGTTTCCTTTGTTTCTTTATCGTAATGCGAACCATAAAATTTGCGAATAAATAACTCTCCCTCAATATTATGGTTACCTGATTTTAAAGTATGAAATACCGACATTGGAAATTTAACTTCATCATGGTACGTTGTTACAATCGATTGCTTTCTGAATGGAATTATTAAAATATTTGTATCGCCAGTAGAATTGTAAAATCCACGATAACCTATAACCCTTTCATTCATTGCTAAAGGTTTGCCGTCACAAAATAATTTTAAATAAAAACGGGTTTCTGTAAGAGTATCGCCATAAAAACTATCTATTGGCAGACTAAAGTTTTTAGGTAATTTATAATCTAAAGAAATTGTTAATATCTCTTTGTATTCATTTACTTTTAACCTAACTGTTTTAGAGCTAAATGTGCTCGTTGTTCCAAATATTTCTGTAGGTATTTCTTTCTCGTCAAGTTTTCTGTCCCATTCGCCTACACAACCGGTTAAAAAAAGAATCGTAACAATGATTACAAATATTTTTTGCATATTAAAAAAGAGTTTGATCCATGTTTGGTAACTTCATTCCTAAATGTTTGTAAGCAAATTCGGTAACTTCTCTACCTCGTGGCGTGCGCTTTAAAAATCCTTCCTGAATTAAAAATGGCTCGTAAACTTCTTCAATAGTACCGGCATCTTCACCAACAGATGTCGAAATAGTATTTAATCCAACTGGTCCGCCTTTAAATTTATTGATTATTGTTAGCAGAATTTTATTGTCCATCTGATCTAAACCATACTTATCAATATTTAAAGCATCTAAAGCATATTGAGCAATTTTTAAATCAATATTTCCATTACCTTTTACTTGTGCAAAATCGCGAACTCTTCTAAGTAAAGCATTTGCAATACGCGGGGTTCCTCTACTGCGACGGGCAATTTCGTATGATGCATTAGTATCTATAGTAACTTGCAAAATAGATGCAGAACGGGTTATAATTTTATCAAGAATTTCGGCACTGTAATATTCGAGGTGCATTCTAATTCCAAACCTTTCGCGTAACGGACTAGTTAACAAACCCGAACGCGTGGTTGCGCCAATTAGAGTAAAAGGATTTAAAGTAATTTGTATTGAGCGCGCACTTGGACCTTTATCAATCATAATATCAATACGGTAATCTTCCATTGCCGAATATAAATATTCTTCAACTACAGGACTTAAGCGATGAATTTCATCAATAAAAAGTACGTCACCCGATTCGAGATTTGTGAGTAAACCTGCTAAGTCGCCTGGTTTATCTAATACCGGACCCGAAGTAACCTTTAAATTTGCCCCAAGCTCGTTTGCAATAATATTTGCTAAAGTTGTTTTTCCTAATCCCGGTGGACCATGAAGCAATACATGATCGAGCGATTCGCTTCGCATTTTGGCAGCCTGAACAAATATCTTAAGATTTTCGACAACCTTTTCCTGTCCAAAAAAATACTCGAATTCATTCGGACGAAGTTTGCGTTCAACTTCTTTATCGTTTTCGCCAGTATTGTCTTCTCTTATATCGAATTCGCTCATTATAAAATATTAGCTTAATAAAAGGTAAATTTAAGAGAAAGTTTTATTTATTTCAATTCTTCTTCTTAGGAAAAACAGATCTATAAATTTCTCCCAAAAATACTTTTAACTTAATAACATAAATAGGTGTATTAAAGTTTTCTTTAATTGCCGGATTATCTTTTAGCATAAGCTGATAGCCTATGCCTGCGCCTACACCAACCCATTTTATTATTTTATATTGACCAGAAATATTTGCTTCGTAGTTAATTATCATGCTCCAGTTATTTCTGAATTTAAACTTATCGATACGATATTCATAATGAGTATTTCCAATTCCTATTTGTATTGGTAAGCTAAATTCCCAGCGTTTATTTCTAAAAAAAACATATTCGATATAATAACTCATGTAACTCATTTTTAAATTTGAAATTACAATAGTATCTCTTCCATCGGCCTGTAAATAAACGGGCTTAGTTAATTTTGAATTTAGTAAATTATAACCACCACCTACTTTAAATCTATCATTAAACTCGGCACCAATTTTAAATGCAAGTATTGTTGATGGGGTGGTTGCGGTAAACGAATAACGATTATCTAACCTGACTGAAAGTTTTGGTTTAAATTTAATTGCTTCGCCAATAGAATCAACTAACTGTGCATTAGCAATAAATTGAGATAGAAAAATAAAAATTGTGACAAAAAATAATACTCTCACTTTTATTTATTTTTCGGTTGACCCTTTAGGTAATTTAATTTTAACACCATTAAGCTTGAATTCCTTATCGTTTTTATAGGTAATTGTTAAATAAAGATTTCCTTCGAAATCATATTTATTCCAGTTTTTTTCTTTGCTTCCCATCGAGTAAATTCCTTCTTCGCGCATGTTACCATTTTCGTAATACAATTTATATTTTCCATCGGGAACACCTTGCACATAATTTACCTGATAATTTATTTTTCCGTTAGAAAACCAACCTTTCCATATTCCATTTTGCAAACCATCCTGGTATGTTCCTTCTTCTTTGTTATCGCCATTATTAAAGTTCCATATTCCATTACGTTCACCATCAACATATTCACCTTTTAAAATTTCAATGCCCTCTTTATTGTATTCTGTTATTGTTCCTTCTTCAATACCTTTAACCAAGTTTTCTTCACGCCATTTATTACCATTGGTGTAAAACCAGGTCCATAGGCCTGTTGGTTTGTCGTTATTATATTTTCCACGTTGTTCTATCTTTCCATCTTCATAATAAAATATCCATTCGCCGGTTTTTAAATTATCTTTAAAAGCCCCTTTTGATTTAACTTCGCCGCTTTCGTAATAATATTTCCAGATACCTTGTTTTTTATCATTTTCATCTACAGTTCCATCGCCAATAAATACACCATTTTCGTCATATTCTTTTGCAATAATAACAGCTCCATCGGGAGGATATTCTTTTTGAATGCCAATAGGTAAACCATTTTTATACCCGCCACGGAATTTTACTTTACCATTTTCATAATAATCTTCAACCCATTTTATTGGATTAGCTTCAGAAACTAAACTATCTGATAATAATTTACCATAAAAATATTTTTCGAGTTTTAATAATTTTCCGGCCATATCAAATTCCTTATAATAACCATTTAAGGTATCATTTAAAAAATTTGATTCTATAGCAATTTTATCATTTGGATGAAATGTTTTCCAGGTTCCTTGTTTAAATCCAGCCTTATCTAAATAATTAATTCTTTCTCGATTTATTATATAATCGTTATTGTATTCTGTAATTGCTATAATTCTTGCATTTTTATCAAATTCTTTAGAAAGACCATTCTTTTTACCTGCCTTATAAGTTATTGATTTATATAAATATCCGTTTTCGTAAGAAAATGAAATACCTTGTTTAACATCGTTTAAATAAAGCTCTCTAGAAACTATACCACTATACTTTTTATTATACTCAAACGTTGATAAATAGCCATTCTTTTTACCATTTTTATAATCTATTTTTTGAGTGGTATCGCCTTTTTCGTTAAAAAATAACCAAGTACTATCTAACTCAAAATTTAAACGATTTCCTATAGATTTTAATACACCATCTACATAATAAGTTTTCCAGAAACCATCTGGTTTTCCATTTACCATATTTCCCTCGCTAGAAATTTTTCCATTACTATAATAAAATTTATTATATCCATTTGGGTTTACATCATTAGGTTGCGAAAAGCCAAATGAATAAAACAAACAAATAAATAATAATAGTAAGGTTATATTTTTAACCATTAAAGGTTTATTTTTTTACAAAGATAATGATTGTTTTAAAGCTTTGTAATTCTTGGTTTAAACTAAATAACGTCATTTTTATATAAGAATTCAAAATCAATTTTGAAAATCAATTTTTACCCCAACCCTAAAAGGTGCATTGATTTTCAATGATTTCCCTTTAGGGATTTAGGGTAAAAAATCATTTAAAATATTTTAGGGTATTTATTAAGGAAAAAAATATTATATCAAACTCACGTTAAATATTATCTATTTACCAGAAATTTCTAGCATTCTACGAATTGGAATTACTGCTTTTTTAATTATTTCATCAGATAATAAAATTTCAGGTTGTTCATACTTTAAAGCAATATAAATCTTTTTTAAAGTATTCAATTTCATAAAATTACAATCATTACAACCGCAAGTAGAATCTATTGGTGGAGCTGGAATAAAAATTTTATCGGGACAATTTTTCTGCATTTGATGTATTATTCCTGATTCTGTGGCTACAATAAATTTTTCAGCACTATCTTTTGAAATATAATCTAATAATGCTGCAGTTGAACCAATAAAATCAGACATTATTAAAATTGGTTTTTTACATTCGGGATGTGCAATAATTTTAGCTTCGGGATTTTGTTTCTTTAATTCTATTATTTTTTCTAAAGAAAATTGTTCGTGAACATGGCATGCTCCATCCCAAATTACCATATTTCTTCCAGTCTGACTATTTATATAATTACCAAGATTTTTATCAGGAGTAAATATTATTTTCTGATCTTTTGAAAAACTTTCAACAATTTTAATTGCGTTTGATGAAGTACAAACTACATCTGAAAGTGCTTTTATTTTGGCAGTTGTATTAACATAAGATACTACAACATGATTAGGATAATTAGCTTTAAATTTTATAAAATCTTCGGCTTTAATAGAATCGGCCAAAGAACAACCTGCTTTTAAATCAGGAACTAACACTTTTTTTTGTGGAGAAAGCATTTTTGCTGTTTCTGCCATAAAATGTACTCCTGCAAACAAAATAATATCAGCATTATTATCAGCAGCCTTTTGAGATAATTGTAAACTATCGCCAATAAAATCTGCAATATCCTGAATATCTCCTGTTTGATAATAATGAGCTAAAATAATTGCATTTTTTTGCTTTTTTAATTCATTTATTTCCTTAATAAAATCAATATTTGAATCAACTTTTATATCTAAATATCCTTTTTCTTCTAAATCGTTCATAACTGTTCTTTATTTTCAAAAAACAAAATTAACTTGTAAAAGAATACAATCACATTTATTTTCTACTTTTTAATATTTTAACTCTTAATTCTTTATTATCAATTGTCAACTATCAATTATCAATTGTCAATTATCAATTATCAA
>CAILUD010000229.1 GCA_903837285.1 uncultured Bacteroidota bacterium
GATTGGTTAATTTCTCCAGAAATTGACTTAGGCGCAACTCCTGGTGTATATCAACTTGATTTTAACCTTGCTTTAACTGCATATGCATCTAATGCTGCTCCAGATTTAACTGGTACAGATGATAAATTTGCAGTTGTTATTTCTACTGATGGTGGACTTACATGGTCAAGTGCAAACACTTTAAAGTTATGGGATAATGCAGGTTCGCCTGATGTTTACAATACTATTCCAACAACTGGAACACATGTTATTATTCCTTTAACCGGATATACTGGTATTGTTAAATTTGGATTCTATGGCGAATCAACAGCAAGTAATGCTGACAATGATTTATTTATTGACAACGTTAGAATACGCAGACCACTAGATTTAACTATTACTTACCCAACTGATGGAACACATAATGAATGTGGTTTATCGGCTTCAGAAATATTAAGTATATGTGTTAAAAATGTAAGTCCAGCTACAGTTAATGCCGGCCAGAATATTTATGCATGGTATAAAGTAGATTTAAATACTGCAGTAAAAGACACTATTACTTTAACCTCTAACCTACTTCCAAATGATTCTATTTGTTTTAATTTTACTCAGACACATAATTTCTCAGTACAAACTACTTATTTAGTAAATTACTGGATTAATTATTCTGAAGATTCAAATAATTCAAATGACACAACCAACACAGCTATTGTAAATGGAACATTATCAGTAGCAATACAAGGAGGCGACACAGTTCTTATTGACCCACAATTTATTCCATGGGAATTAAGCGCTCAGTTAACAGCTCAAACTTATGACACTTATTTATGGTCAAATTTTGATGGGTCTGTTACTGGAACTACTGCTGTATTTCTTGCACCTGCTTTAGGTTGGTATTATTTAACTGTTACCGGAAGCGGTTGCTCTGCAAGCGATTCAGTATTTCTTGATAATATTTTATCTACTACAATTAATTCTTTAAATCAAGGTATCAGAGTTTTTCCTAATCCTACCGATGGTAAATTTATAGTTGAAATTACTGCAAAAAATAGTAGTAACTATAAACTTGAATTAATATCGTCAGATGGTAGAATTGTAAGCACAAAAAATTACTCTAATACAAATCAGATTAGAATTGTATATGACGAAACTAATTTAGCAGAAGGTATTTATTACCTTAAAATAAATGGAGACGGAAAACAACAAATTGAAAAAGTTGTGATATACTAATTCTTCATAACAAATCGTAAAAAGGCTTCCAAAATGGAAGCCTTTTTTTATTTCTACTAAAGTTAGAGATAACTCCAACAATGGCTAAAGAAATTGTTAGTGAGGACAAGAACCAGTGTAAGGAGGAAAAAGCTGTTTCGTCAGCCTAAGCGGATACCCGGCATAAAAATATTGAATCTCAATTAAAAACTGTTGGAGATAACTCCAACAGTGGCAGTTGATAGGAAATGGTTCGTGAGGACACGAACCAAGGAAAGGGGATATTAGATATTAGTTGAAAATCCTCTCGTCCTCGTTTTTAACGAGGATGCCTAACACCAAGTATTTGTGCAATAAAAAAAGCCTCGCAAATTGCAAGGCTTTTAAATATAAATAAGAAATGATATTATTCAACAATCATTTTCTTGGTTACTTTTTGTGTACCAATTGTTACAGTATAGAAATAAATTCCACTTTCTAAATTAGCTGTATTTAAATTAATGCTATAACTACCAGAAGCCAAACGTCCTTTATTTACAACAGAAATTGATTGACCAACCATATTTGTTATTTCTACAGAAACATTAGATGCCTCGGTAAGCGTAACTTTAAAACTTGTTGTTCCATTTGCAGGGTTTGGATAGTTTTGTGATACATTAAATATTTCTTCAACTTTTGAAGAAATTGAGGTAGACCGAGGAAATGATTCAGTATACTCAGTATCATCAAAAGTAATCTCTGGTGCAAAATATATTACTTGAGACCCATCACCATTCAAACCACCATCACCTGCTACATCAATATAGGCTAAAGGCACATAAAATGTATTTCCTTGTTTTGCAACAATATCAGTTGTGTTTACAAAATAATATAAGCCACCATCAATAGGGTTTACAAAATCCTTTGAAAGTGTGGCCATATTGCTTAGAACATTCCATGCACGACCCTTAATATAAGGAATAATATTATCAGTACTGAAAGAAGGGTCTGTATCTGTCCATATAAAGAAAATAGTAGCACCGTCTTCGCTGCGAGAAACATTTATACAATGTTCCCATCCTAAATTTCCGGTTGCTGAAACGATAGATGCTACATTAGTCTCGAGCACATTTGCAGAAAAAATCTTATCGATAAAACGAATATCCCAGGAATTTGTGGCTGCGGAATAAATAACATCAAATAAATACGTTGGATGATTAGAATATGAATAACCTGACGAATCAATTATTCCATTTGGATCAACATAATTAGAGAAATATCCTTCTATTATTGCTGCCATATGTAAGTCGCCATTAGCATCTACAACACCAGGCATATTTTTTTCATCTAGAGAAGAGCCAGCTCTGAAAAACGGTTTGTATTGAAGCGGACCTCCACTGGTTTGAGAAGCCATGGTTGGCCAGATAGAATCAGTTAAATTAGATAGATTATTAAAATAATTACACGGTTCAATTGCAGTATATGTTTGTCCACCATCGGTAGTTCTAAAAATCTGAGGCAATTGTGAACCATTATAATATTTATGAAGGGAATCAATTCCGGTACAGAAAGCATAACCGTTAATACCATCTGTTGCCCAAGCATGATTCCAGTTAAAATTAGCATCAACAATACCATTTGAAAAAACTCGTTTTCCCCATAATTTTGTTATCTGAGTTTGTGTTAATGACCAATCAAAAGAACTTGATCCTGAATTAAAAGCTCCTTTTCTAACTTTAACAAATGGCAAATTTTCGGTACCATCATTATCCTGCGAAAGAATATAATAATTTCCATTACCACCTGAAAGGTTTATTCTTTCTAATGTTAATAAAATTGGATCCATTGGAATATAATTAGTATCAATTAATGTTTTATCTAATTTTTGAGAACAAAAATAGTTATGTGACCACATTGTACTAGTAGCAGAAGGACCACAGATTACTGCAAAAGCATTTGTTGCTAATGTGTTACCAACTGGGTTATAAATAATTCCACCTGGATATCTTGGAAATTGTATTCCGTCGCTAGGAAATACGACTGAATCAATAGCGGAATTAAACCAGTCTGTTGAATATTTACATATAATATCATTACCACTTCCTCCCCATAAACCACCTGCACGATGTGTAAACATAACGGTATTTGTAGCGGCATTAAAATCTAGCCAGTTTTGCGAAGCAGTAAGAAATCCATAAATATTCGTTGAACTTCCTATCATTATGCTTGTTATTGCTTTTTTTTGAGCGCCATGTGGTTTTAATACGGGTAAAAATGGAATGTCTACATCAACAGTATTTTTAACTGTCGCTTTTTTAGAAAAATTTTTATTGTTGCAAGATGTATACTTGCTTTGAGCAATTGCACTAATAGTAAATGTAATTGCAATAAATAATAATAAATGTTTTTTCATAATATTAGTTATTTGTTAAGTTATGTTTTTATTGTTAATGCTTACAAAATTTATTAAAAAAATGCTGCAATTTGTATGAAAATATTTCAAGAATAACTGTAAGACAATTTATATGCAGAATTCGTTGCCTTTGGTATAAAATTAATAACTAATATAATAAATTAAAATAACAACCCTCCTAACAAAACATATGAGTCTCCTAACAAAGTGCCTTGCAGTATTAAGTGTAATTTGCTAACTGTTGGAAATAACTCCAACAGGGGCTAAAATATCTTTCTCACAGAGTCATCTGAAAGGGAATCTGTGCAAATTGCAAATTAAAAACTGTTGGAGATAACTCCAACAGTGGCTAAAAGGAGGAAAAAGATGTTTTATCTCTAAGCGAATACTCGGTATTACAATATTGAATCTCAATTAAAAACGTTGGAGATAACTCCAACAGTGGCAGCTGAAAGATTTAACGAGGATGTTTAGCGCCAAGGATTTGTGCCATAAAAAAAGCCCCGCAAATTGCGAGGCTTTTAAATATAAATAAGAAATGATATTATTCAACAATCATTTTCTTGGTTACTTTTTGTGTACCAACTGTTACAGTATAGAAATAAATTCCACTGTTTAAGTTAGCGATGTTTAAGTTAATAGCATAGCTACCAGCAGCAATGTGACCTTTATTTACTAAAGATACTGATTGACCAACCATGTTTGTTATTTCAACAGAAACATTTGATGCTTCGGCTAAAGTAACTTTTATGCCTGTTGTTCCATTTGCTGGGTTAGGATAGTTTTGTGATACATTAAATGAATTAGCTTCTTTTGTATCAACACCAGTCATGCAAATTGAAGCTTGAATTGTAGCTACATCTGAAGGACCACATGGATCAATAAATTCAGATTCTGCAAAAGTTATATTATCTGCAAAATATACAATTTGTGCTACATCACCACTATTACCAGCATCACCAGCTATGTCAATAAAAGTCAAAGCAACAGAATATGTAGATCCTTGTTTTGCTGCAATATCAGCTGTATTTACATAATAATACAAACCACCATTAGGTGCTGTAAAATTCTTTGAAGGTGTAGCCATATTAGAAACTACATTCCATGCACGACCTTTAATATCTGGAACAATATTATCAAGACTCATAGAAGGATCTGTATCAGTCCATGTATAGAAAACAACAGTACCATCAGGACTCTTGGATACATTAATCCAATGTTCCCAACCCATATTTCCTGATGAAGAGATTACAGCTGCACCGTTATCATCAGCTACGTTTAAAGCAAAAATCTGGTCAATAAAACGAACATCCCAAAAATCAGCAGATGCATCATAAATTACATCAAAAAGAAATGTTGGATGAGTTTGATATGAATAATCTAATGAATCTACATGATATGAAGAAAAACCTACAACAATAGCAGCCATATGTAAATCGCCATTAACATCAACCACACCTGGAAGTGTATTATCATCTACAGAAGAACCTGCTTGAAAAAACGGTCTGAATTCAAGTGGACCAGAACCAGCTGCAGAAAGAGCTGTAGGCCAGATTGAGTCAGTTAAGTTAGTTAACTTATCAAAACAAGCAAAAGGTGCAATTGCGCCATAAGTTAAACCGCCATCCCAAGTTCTCCAGATTAGAGGAACCTGTGTTCCACTATAAACTTTATTAAGAGAGTCAATACCTGTACAGAATGCGTATCCATCAAGACCATTAGTAGCCCAAGCATGATTCCATGCATAATTTGCATCAGAAGCACCATTAGAGAAAAGACGTTTACCCCATAATCTTGAAATTTGAGTTGGAGTTAATGACCAATCAAAAGCACTTGTTGTTGTATTAAATACACCTTTTCTAACTTTTACATATGGCAAATAGTTAGTTCCGTCATCATCCTGTGACATAACAAAAAGATTACCATTTCCACCGGATAAATTAGTTCTTTCTAAAGCTGTTTCAGGAGCAACTATCGGATTGTAGAAATTAGTTAAAAGAGTTTTATCTAATTTTTGTGTGTGGAAAAAATTATCTGTCCAACCCGATCCACCAGTTACAGGACCTACTACTACTGCATAAGCATTTGTTGCAGTTGTGTTTCCAGCTGGGTTATAAATAACACCACTTGGGTAACGATGTAATTGTGTTCCGTTTGTAGGAAATACAACAGAGTCGATAACTGATGCAAACCAATCTGTAGAAAATTTGCAACGGATATCGCCACTGCTTCCACCCCATGCTCCACCAGCACGATGTGTAAACATAACAGCGTTAGTTGCTGGATCATAATCAACCCAATTTTGACCTGCTGTAAGATATCCAAAAACATTTGCAGATGTTCCAACAATAACAGAGGTAACATCTTTTGTGTGTGCACCATGAGGTTTCATCACAGGAAGAAAAGGCACAACTACATCGTCAACAGTTGTAACATTTGCTTTTTTCATAAGCATGTTATTGTTGCTAGTAGCAAATTTGTTTTGAGCAACAGCACCTATCGTGATACCGATTGCCAGAGAAAAAAGTAGTAATCTTTTCATTTTAATGGTTTTTAGTTAAACAATTGATTCGTTTGTTTAGCAGCAAATTTAATAATAAAAATTATAAACAAAAAATTTATTAAGAAATGCTTGGCTAATGTATACAAGACTTGTGAACATTTAATATAGTTGCATAATAATTACTTTTTTTTCATGTTTTTTAATTAGAATTAATAACAAATGCTTTATATTTGTGAAGTAAAATCTAGCTTCTTCGATATTTAATACAATGAAAGCATACAAAAATCACGTTTGTAACTGTATTGACAACAGCACGTCAATATTTGGAAGACTACCAAAAAGTCAGGTTGACTTTTTAAGACAACATCATTCCTGTATAGGATACAAAAAAAATGAGATCATTTACCGCGAAGGCGACAAACCTACTGGTTTAATAAGCTTATCTGAAGGTAAAGTGAAATTATTTAAAGAAGGTGTAGGCGGTCGCGAGCAAATTGTTAGGCTTGCCAAACCAGTTGGATTTATTGGATATCGTGCACTTTTTGCCGAAGAAAATTATCTTGCAACTGCAATAACTTTAGAAAACAGCTCAGTTTGCGTTATCGAGAAAGATGCTCTATTTGAAGTGCTTGCAAGCAATTCTGAATTAACTATGATTATTTTAAAATCATTAGCTACAGAGCTTGGGTTTTCAAATAGTCGTTGTGTAACACTAACTCAAAAACATGTTAGAGGCAGATTAGCAGAATCGATTTTAGTACTCAAAGACACTTATGGTGTTGAAGATGATAACAAAACGATTAAAGCATTATTATCCCGTGAAGATTTGGCAAGTTTAAGCAACATGACTAACTCAAATGCAATTAGAACATTAAGCACATTTGCACAAGAAAAAGTAATTGAAATTGATGGCAGAAAAATTAAAATTCTTGACTTACATCAACTAGAAAAAATTAGCGAATTAGGATAAATTAATTTGAAAAATATTTCTAAACCCGTTTCAAAAATTGAAACGGGTTTTTTGTTTTTAAAATACCTTAAATGTTTTTGAGGAAAATCCTCGTTACAAACGAGGACGAGGATGATTGACAATATAAATCAATATTTTTTTTGTAATATTTTCTTGTTTCGTGGGGACAGATATACTAGTTTCGTGAGGACACGAACCAAGGAGTAGGAGTTTTTAGGAACATCCTCGTTACAAACGAGGACGAGGTTAAGTTAGTATTTATGTCACAAGTGGACGCTCAATGTCATTGACTTAAGCTCAGACTTCCTCTAGTTCTCGATTGAACTCTTCGCCGCGGCGAACAAGCATTGTAGTTATAGCTCCAAGCTCCTTTGCTAAGGATAAACAAATTCTATTTGCTTCTTCGTCCGCCGCGGCGGAGCGAAGCGTATCGAGAAGTTAGCAAATGGGTTAACGAAATGAAATTTTCTTAAGTCAATGATATTGAGCGGACGCTTGCGCCAAAGAATAAAGACCTAACAGGTTTAAAAAACCTGCTAGGTCTTTATGCACAAAAAAAGCCGCTTCAAAATTTGAAGCGGCTTTAATTATAAAATTATAATAATACTATTTCTCGATTCTCATTTTGTAGAATGATCTCCAAACAAAAATTAAAGCGATAGCAAAGAATCCTAAACCAAAATAAGAAGCAAAGTCTCTAAAACTTGGTGAAATTGCGATTTCCATTGCTAATAAACCAAATAATGTAGTAAACTTAATAATTGGATTTAATGCAACTGATGAAGTATCTTTAAATGGATCACCTACTGTATCACCAACAACTGATGCATCATGTAATGGAGTTCCTTTTTCTTTTAAATCAACTTCAATAACTTTTTTAGCATTATCCCAACAACCACCAGCGTTAGCCATGAAAATTGCCTGGAATAAACCAAAAACTGCAATAGAAATTAAATAACCAATAAATAAAGAAATTGGTTGAGAATATTTTACGACTAAAGCCTGTGCTGCAGAAAGTTCCGCACCTTGTAAAGTTTTAAGACTTTCAACTAATTCAGTTGATAATCCTTTAGGTGCAGCAAAACAAGCAAATGCTAATGCAAAGAAGAAAATACCAATAAAGATATTAAACATACCTTTTTGTGCATATTGTGTACAAATTTTAACTACTTCGATAGATTTTGCAGTATCAGCTTTTTTAGGAGCGTTAGGATCAAGGTTGATGTTTTTCTTAATATATTCAACAGCTCTGTATGCACCTGTTGTTACAGCCTGCATAGAAGCACCTGTAAACCAATAGATAACACAACCACCAAGAATAAAACCAAGAATTGTATAAGGATTTAATAGGTTAAGAATAAGCTCAGGAGTTACACCAGTTGATTTACTAATCATTAAAATTAATGAGAAAATCATTGTTGTAGCACCAACAACAGCAGTACCAATTAATACTGGTTTTGCAGTTGCTTTAAATGTATTACCCGCACCATCATTAGCCTCAAGATAATGTTTAGATTTTACCCAATCAGGTTTAAAACCAAATTCTTTTTCAATTTCAGCAGATGCTTTTTCTTTATCATCTTCGATTAAAGAAAGTTCGTAAACTGATTGTGCGTTATCTGTAACTGGACCATAACTATCAACAGCGATAGTAACAGGGCCCATACCTAATAAACCAAATGCAACCAAGCCAAAAGCAAAAACTGAAGGATAAATCATTAATGTATCTAATCCGAATGTACTTGCAAAATATGCAACAAACATTAAAACGAAGAATACAAGACCAGTCCAAATTGCGGAGAAATTACCAGCAACAAGACCAGAAAGAATAACTAATGAAGCACCACCTTCGCGACCAGCAGCAACAACTTCTTTCACGTGAGCTGATTTAGGAGAAGTAAACATTTTAGTAAATTCAGGAATTAAAGCACCACCGATAGTTCCACAACTAATAATAGTTGAAAGTATCCACCACATATCCGTATTTCCATTTAAGTTAGGAATTAGAACATACGATGCAGCAAATGTTACGATAATAGAAAGTATAGAAGTAATCCAAACCAAGCTTGTAAGTGGAGCTTCGAAATCTAAATCTTCTTTTCCTTTATATTTTGCATTGCTAAGAATTCCATTAATATAGAAAGCAACTATAGAAGTAATAATCATAAGTATGCGCATTACAAATATCCATACTAATAATTCTACTTTTAAAGTAGAAGTGATTGCATCAGTCATACCTAAAGCAGCACCACCAACAGCTAATAAAATAAAAGAGATTAATGCAACACCTGTTACACCATAAGTTTCAAAACCATCAGCAGTTGGTCCAACTGAGTCGCCAGCATTGTCGCCAGTACAGTCAGCAATAACACCAGGGTTACGTGGATCATCTTCACCAATTTTGAAAACAACTTTCATTAGGTCAGAACCAATGTCAGCGATTTTTGTAAAAATACCACCTGCAATACGAAGTGCAGAAGCACCTAAAGATTCACCAATTGCAAAACCAATAAAACAAGCACCAGCTAATTCACCTGGCATAAATAATAAGATAACTAGCATCAACATTAATTCAACGCAAATTAAAACAACTCCAATGCTCATTCCAGCATCTAATGGAATATGTAAAAGTTTTAATGGGTCTTTTCTTAATGAAGCAAAAGCCATACGGGCGTTAGCTAAAGTATTCATTCTAATACCAAATGCAGCAACTGCATATGATCCTAAAATACCAATAACAGTCCAGCCAATAATTAAAGCTACTGAACCAAATCTAGCAGCAGCAGTTTCTCCGATTGGAGATAAAAAACCAAAGTAACCAGCAACAGCAGCTCCAATAAATAAGAAAAGAATTGCTAAAAATTTACCTTGCTGAATTAAATAAGCTCTACAAGTTTGGTAAATAACTTCTGCAATTTCTAACATTGATTTGTGTGCAGGAAGTTTTTTTACTTTCATGAATTGATATAATCCAAAAAGTAATCCTAAAATTGTTACCACAAAACCATAATAAAGGATGCTTTGTCCCTTTATTTCTTCTGGTATTTTTAAATCGGCTTCACTCGCCATGGATAGAATTGGGGCGAAAATTGCCACCATAAGTGCTAAAATGCCTCTTCTTTTCATTTTTTAAAAATTAATTGTTTATAATTATTGATTGTCTATTTTGCAGTGATAGTCTGTTTTTTAACATAGTTTATTACAATTTTTGTTAAAATTTCAGGCTGCAAAAGTAGGATACTTTTCAATATCTAACAAGAGAAAATGAAAAAAATATTCAATTATATGTTTGAATTACAATAAGAATTAATATTTTTGTAGCTTGGACAAAAGTTACTTTTTTGTCGTTTTTACCCCAAGTTGTTTTTTAAAACAACTCTACAACAACCGGGCAATGGTCTGAATGAACAGCTTCTTGTAAAATACCAGCTGATTTTAAATTTGCTCTTAATTTCTCACTTACAAAATTATAATCTATTCTCCAGCCAAGATTTTTCATTCTTGAATTTTGTCTATAACTCCACCAACTATATTGGTCATGTTCCTGATTAAATTCTCTGAATGTATCGATTAATCCAAGCTCTAAAAATGATGTCAGCCATTCGCGTTCTTCGGGTAGAAATCCCGACATTCCATTATGCTTTTCGGGATGATTAATATCTATTGGTTTATGACAAATATTAAAATCGCCTGAGATAATTAGTGATGGTCTTGTTTTTAAAAGTTCCTTAATATAATGGTAAAATGCATCTAAAAAATCCATTTTAAAAGCCTGACGAATATCGCCCATGGAACCAGATGGAACATAAACAGAAATTTGTGTTAAATCACCAAAATCGGCACGAATTACTCTACCCTCACTATCAAATAACTCATTACCTATACCTATAACAACATTATCAGATTTTTGTTTCGATAAAAGTGCAACACCGCTATAACCCTTTTTTTGAGCACTATTCCAAATTGGATTATAACCCATTTCTATAAACTTATTTACATCAAATTGATCAGTAGTTGCTTTTAACTCCTGAAAACAAAGAATATCGCATTTCGATTCAGTAATCCAATCTAGCAATCCTCTCGTCATTGATGCTCTTATTCCGTTTACATTGTATGAAAATACTTTCATATTTGATTATTTAAAAAAATTATATTCAAAATTAGTTATTTTTGTAATATTTAGAAACGGTTTTGAGATTTTTAAAATATAATATAGATATATGATTTTCAACATTTACCCCGCCCTTAAGGGTGTGTTGAAAATCAATTTACTCCCTTTTGGGTATTGGGTAAATAAATTGATTTTATGGTAAATGTATTTATACATATGTTAACAGGAATTAAAGTTCAAAACAGTTTCTTACACTAAAAATGATAGTTTCAATAATAGGTACAAGAGGAGGTATTGGGTCAACAACATTGTTGTCAAATCTTTTTACGCATGTAAAAAAAAATGAAACATCTCATGGCTGGTTATCACTTACAAGTCCATTTCCACCATTATTTGCAGGAAGTTCTACAAATTGGAAAAAAGTATTTTCTTTTAAAAGATATATTCCACAATGGAACAACGAAAAATGCACATACTGCAATGAATGTGTTTCTATTTGTGTAAACAATGCAATTTCTCCTTTACCTAATGGCTATAACATATATAGTGAATTATGCAATTCCTGTAAAACCTGTATTAGTGCATGTAAAAGCGATGCAATAAAATTTGAATTAACCGATGTTGGGTTTATAGAGATATCTAATGATACAAATTTTAACTTACACAGATTAAATTTAAACGAAAAAGAAATTATTTCTACATGGCACATAAAAGAAATATTTACTTTTTTAAGAGCTTATAAAGACCAAAACTCAACTTTTTTTATAGATATTCCATCAGGACTTCACGAATATTGGGAAGAAATTTTAAAGCTTTCCAGCTCAGTAATTATTTATTCTGACGACCCTTTTACCTCTGATTTAATATACAAATCGCACTCTCCTAGACAGGCTAAATTAATTCTGGCAATTACACAAAATTCAAAAGCTGAATTCGAAAAAGCAGGTTATTCATTTGCTATTCCAATCCCTAAAAATAAAATAATTGCTTTTGATTCTATTCAAGGAAAAACAGTAACCGATATAGATTTTAATGCTGCTATTTTGAATTTGAAAAAAATAATACTTGAAAAAATTCCGTCATGAAAGAAGTATTACTTATATCAGACAAGGGCGGAACCGGTAAATCTTCGGTACTTAATTCATTAAAAGAAATTTACGGCAAAGAAGCTATGTTTGCAGATTGCTCTTTTACATCAAGATATAACAATTTGCCTATATATTTAGAAGAAACATTTAATTCAAGATTTATATGTGCTATTAATAATAATATTTGTTTGTGTTGTGGAGATTGCGATACAATTTGCGAATTTAATGCACTTGTATTTAGTACCGAAGAAATAAAACTAGACCGCCACAAATGCACTGGTTGCGGACATTGCGTATATACTTGCCCATCAGGTGCCACAGAATTAAAGAAAATTCATTCCGGAAAAATTATTATTTCTAAAGACGACAACAGTATTTTTATTTTCGGCATACTTCAGCATTTTAAACAAGATGGAACAAGACCTGTATATATTATTAGGAACAAAGCTTACGAAATAGCAACTGAAAATAAAAGGAAAATACTTGTAATAGAATCATCTCCTGGCTGGGATAGGCACACACGTTCACTAGCGCTTTATTCTACCATTATTGTTCCGGTTATTGAGCCCCATGCTTTTGTTTTTGATTTTTTAGAAAAAGTGCGTAATTATACAGATCAGAATGGAACAGAAGTTAAGCTTATTGTTACGAAATCTGACGCAAATCCAGCAATAACAACACGAATAATAAAGGAGTATCCCAATTGGGATATTAAATGTATACCGTGGAAAAACGACTTAAATATTAAAGAAAAAAATAATTTTGAAAATTTTTTATAAAATGGAACACGAAATTCTTTCATCTGAAAATAAAGCTTTAAAAATAAATTTAAACCCTCAAATTTTTGGAACTATAGCCGAAATTGGTGGTGGACAAGAAGTTGCCCGCGAATTTTTTAGGGCTGGTGGAGCCTCAAAAACGATTGCAAAATCAATTTCTGCTTACGACAAAAACTTTAGCGATGCTTTATATAAATCAAAGTCGGGAAGGTATGTTTCGGAGATCAGACTTAAAAAAATGCTCGATACAGAGTATGCTGAAATAACAAAAATACTTACCAAAACAAGAGGCGAAAATTCTACCTTTTTTGCTTTTGCCAATACTGTTGAAACAATAAATTACAGAAAAGATAATCAGGGGCATGGCTGGTTAGGAATTAGATTTCAACTTACACCGTTAGCGGAACCAAATGAAATTATTTTACACACTATACTGCACGAAAACGACACCATACTGCAACAAAGAACATTAAGTACTCTTGGAATAAATTTAATATTTGCATGTTATTATTTAAGTAATAATATTGATGATTTACTAATCTCATTACTTGATAATTTATCAAACGATAGGCTAGAAATTAACATGATTAGTATTTCGGGTCCTGATTTTGAACATTGTGATAACAGATTAGTGAGTGTAAAGCTTGTAAAACACGGCTTAACTTCCGTTAGTATTTTTGATAGATATGGGAAAGTACAGCAACCGGGCGATATGCTTTACAATAAAGACGTAATGGTTTTAAGAGGAAGTTTTAGACCTGTTACCTATATTGAATTAGATATGTTAAAATCTGGTTACGCTTTATTTAAAAAAGAAGTCAATTTTAATACCGAAACAAGTGTTGTGCTGTGCGAAATGACTCTTAATAATTTGCTTGAAGAAGGCGAGTTTCACGAAAAAGATTTTCTTGATAGAGTTGACCTACTTAATGGTATGGGGCAAAATGTTATGATCTCGAATTTTAAAGAATTTTACCGTCTTTCGGCATATTTTTCGCAATTTAACATTATTCAGCTACGACTAATAATGGGAGCAGATACACTTAGAAAAGTTATTGAAGAAAAATACTATACTAACTTAAAAGGTGGTATACTAGAGGCATTTGGAAGATTATTTGGCAAACATGTAAAGCTGTATATTTATCCGTTTAAAGATAAAAAAGAAAATCCATTTTTAAATTCAAAAAATATAGAGATTGAATCGCATTTAAAATTGCTTTTTAATTATCTTTTATATAATGAAATGATTATTGATATAAACACTCATAATTCTAAAAAGCTTTATATTTCTAATCGACTAGTAAGTAAAATGATAAAAGAAGGGACGCCTAACTGGGAAGAAATGGTTCCAAAATATATAAGTGAAAACATTATAAAAAAGGGATTGTTTGGGTATAAATAACAAGATACAGATAAGCTCAAGCGAGGACGCTTGAGCCATTAAGGGTTCGGATTCTATCTCAGAGTCCTTTTATTAATGCTAATGTTTCCTAATGTATTATTCATTAAAAGAGACTCTGAGTGAAAACAAGATTGAAAACAAGACACAAGCGAGGACGCTTGCACCAGTGTATATGTACAATCAAGTTTGCTTACGGAAATAAAAACACATAACAATTTACAAATAATTAGCTTCTTTTAAAACCTGAGCCATAGCAAAGTCAAGTTTTTTAAAGTCCATTGGTTTTGCAATAAAATGATTCATACCTGCTAGCTGACATTTTTCTTTTATTTCGTTTAACGCATGAGCAGTTAATGCAATTATAGGGATGTTTTTATCGATAATATTTATACCGCCTTCACGAATTATCTGAGCAGCCTCTATCCCGTCCATTTCTGGCATTTCGATATCCATTAGAATTAAATCAAAAGAATTTTCTTTTACCTTTTCTAAAACAACCCTTCCGTTTTCGGCTACAGTAACCTTATGACCCGACTTTTCTAAAAAAGATTTTGCAACCTTAACATTAAGTACATTATCTTCGGCTAAAAGTATATTTAAATTTCTAAGTTTAAAATTGTCGACTTCTGAATTTGAATCTGAGAGTCCAATTTGTTTTATTGATTCTGTTCCAGGTAAACCAAAATTTATTGTAAAATAAAAATTACTCCCCTCGCCTTCTTTACTCTCAAACCATATTTTACCACTTAAAAGACAAATAAGGTGCTTGCAGATTGCTAATCCTAATCCAGATCCTCCATAACGGCGACGAGTTGAACTATCAGCCTGAGAAAATTTTTCAAATATATATTGTTCCTTACTCTTTGGAATTCCAATACCCGAATCGGAAACCTTAAACAATAATTCAATTTTATTTTCTACGTTATCAAACTTACTTAGGGTTACAGTTAAATTTACACCACCTGTTTCTGTAAACTTTACAGCGTTACCAATCAGATTAAATAATATTTGCCTGACATAACTTGGGTCGCCAGTTAAATATTGAGGCACTTTTTCATCAACTATCCCTTTCAGAAAAATTTCTTTATGTTTAGCCAGATTCATAAAAGAGCTTAACGAATAATTTACAAGCTCTTTAATATCAAACTTTACATTTTCAATTTCTACTTTTCTTGATTCTATATGCGAAAAATCGAGCACATCGCCAATAACGTGCAACAAATGCTCCGACGCTCCCTTTATTGTTCTTAAATATTCCGATTGCTCGGAAGAAATACCAGATTGATTTAAAAGTGAAGACATACCAACAATTACATTTAGTGGTGTGCGAATTTCGTGACTCATTGTTGCTAAAAATTCTCCTTTTGCTTTATTTGCCTCCTGAGCTTTTTCGGCCAACTCCTCAGAATGTGTTAAACTTTCTTTTAATTGTTCCTGTGTTTTATTTCTTTCGGATATTTCACGACTAAGCTGAGCTGTTCTTTCTTCAACTTTTGCTTGTAAAAAACACCTGTAGTTTTTTTCCATTTTATACAATTTATAAGCAAACGGAAGTATTAGCAATGACAAAAACAGCACTATTAAAGATGATATCAGAACTTCCTTCTTTAGTATTTCATTAATATATTTTAATTCATAATCGGCACCAAGAATATATAAATTTCCGCTTTTTGTAACAACGGGTACTAATACAGTTCTATATGTACCCCATCTGTCAAAAGTTGTTTCATAAACTATTTTTTGATTAATTGGGATATTAAGCATTTCCCTTGATGCTTCGGAATATTGGAGCAAATAATTAACTCCATTTTTATTTTTTAACTCTTGTAAATTAGTTGAACAACTTGTAAAATATGCTTTCCTATTTCTTATAATAACAGTATACAAATAATCTATCTTCATGCTGTTTGCCAAAGTTGTCAATGTTTTTATATTTAACAAATCTTCCTTTGCAGTTATAGATTCAGCATTTAATGCTCTATCATGAAAATCTGAAGGTAAAGCAGCTTTTACCGACTGAGCAGCAATAAATAAATTTCTATCAATTTGTTTTATTAATGAGGATTTTGTTCTTTGATAATTAATCAATGTAAAAAGAATTACACCAGTAAGATATACAATTACCGGAAAAATAAATTTTTTCCATTTAATTGCTTTCCTTTGTATAATGTTATTCATTAATTATTACCTACTTATTAAACTAAAGGCAATTCTACGAAGTATAATCGGTAAATGTTTTTTAATTATTATCAAATTTGATTAATGAATACCCATTCATTACCAATGCAATAATTAAGAGGATGGAAGCTTACTCAATTTTTACTATAAGTTCGATATAAATTCATTTTATATGAACTGTTAAGGCTCTATGACAAAAGGGAAATTAGAATGTCATTCAGAGCGCAGCGAAGAAACTGGTTTGGATTTCTAACCAGATTTTGCTTCGCAAGAGAAAAGTTCTTCATTACGTTACACTTCTCCGCCGCGGCGGACTGGATGACAATCGTATATATTTGACTAATTTCATTAATGTTACTATTTATGACTCTATTTTTTTATAAGTTACGAAAAATAATTATTTGTCATTTATCTTCATGCATTTTTTACAAAATATTAAAACTCGGCATGACATTCTGGGTTGTTCGCATTTAATGATAATATATTCATTACCATTATATATCTAGCTCGCGTTAACCAAGAATTTTATGATTCCTACTCTTTGCTTTCTGTATTAGTTTTTAAGCTTTTACGAATCTCGTAAAATACTGTACCAAATAGCAATAACACAAGAAATATTGAACTTGCAAATGACACTTTTTCTCCTATTCGATAACCGTCTGGTTCGAATTTGAATTCAATTTTATGTTTGCCAGCTGGAACAAGCATTGCTCTTAAAACATAATTAGCACGAAAATATGTTGCAGGCTTTTCATCAACAAAAACATTCCAGCCTTTGTCGTAATAAATTTCTGAGAATACTGCTAATTGGCTAATGGTACTATTACTTTCGTAGCTTAAATAATTAGGTGAGTACTTTGTTAATTTTATATATGCAATTGAGTCAGAATCGGATTTAAAAGTTGTAAGCATGCTTGAATAGCGTTTATCAACTATTGCTTCTTTTGCAGCATCAAAATTAGTTAGTGCGCTTAACTCACTATCTGCATTTTCGACAAGCTTATAAGATTTAACAAACCATGCATTACCAAGTGCAGAAGGATTTTGTTGCAAAACGGGCCCTTGTTCTTTGGTTGGTACAATTACATATTTTGTATTAAGCATATTTAAAACCTGCATATTGTTTTTACTAATTTGCTTATCAATTAGCTCTTGGTATCTTTTCATTTTTGCACCATGATAACCACCTATTGATTTGTGAAAATATGATGTACTTGCATCGTTAAAAGTATTTGCAGCAACATTTAATACTCTAAAATCAGGATCTGTATCTTTTAAAATATCAAGGTTAGCCTGCGAAGGTAAAAAAGGTTTTTTCTGATCTGCCTTTGAAATAAACATACCATTATTTACATATCGTTTATTTACTGGCCATAAATCAGCAATAAAAATTACTCCAACAAGTAAAACTGCAAGTCCTGCTTTTAATTTCTTAAGTGCAGCAAAATAAACAACAGTAGCCATTAAAAGAATAAAAAGAAGTGAACGTAAACCATCCATTCTTAATAAAGATTCACGATCGGCAAGAAGCTCCTTCATTGGATATCCACTTTCAGCATATTGTGCATCGCCAGCGCAAGAAAAATCGAAAAAAGCAGAAGGCATAATTGTTAATATTAAAGTTATACCACCAACAATACCTAAAGACCATTTTAAATATTTAAAAAGCAACTTTCTTTCTACACCTTCTTTTAATATTTTATCTATTGTTAAAACTGCAAGAAGTGGTAAGGCAAACTCTGCAATTATTAATATCATGGATACTGTTCTGAACTTATTATATCCAGGAACATAATCAAGGAAAAATTCTGTAAGACCCATAAAGTTTTTACCCCAGGCAAGTAATATTGAGATAATTGTAACTGACAATAACCACCATTTTAAATGACCCTTTAATAAAAACATACCTAATACAAATAAGAAAATAACTGCTGCACCAGCATATACAGGTCCACTTGTGAATGGCTGGCTTCCCCAATAAAGAGGCATTTGTTTTACAATTTGTTTTGCTTGTACCGAACCATATAAGTTATTAAAATAATCATATGTTTCTGAATTTGTACTTAGTTCACCACCAGAAGCGCCACCATTAATATTTGGAATTAACAAACTAAAAGTTTCTGCCTTGCCATAACTCCATGCAGTTGCATAATCCTTTTCTAAACCAGAAGTCTGATTCTCTTTATCTGAAGTAAGTTCTGTTTTACCACGCATTGAATATTTTCCATATTCATATGTTAACCATAAATTTGTTAAATTACTTCCAATAGCTAAAATAGCTACAAACAAAAGCATTACACTTGCCTTAGCAAAATTTAAAATTAATTTTTCTTTTATTGCTCTAACAAATTCAAATATCGCTAAAACAGCAATAATAATAAAAGTATAATAAGTTATTTGCAAGTGATTTGCAATTAATTGCATTGTTAAAAAAATTCCGAATAATATTGCACCTAGCAAAATTTTTCTGTTATAACACAAATAAACACCGGCAACAACAACAGGTAAATATCCTAGTGCAACTGCTTTTGTTAAATGACCTGGTTCGAGTATTATAAAAAAGTATGACGAAAAGCCATATGCCAAAGCACCCGCAATACTTAACCATGGATTTACCCTAAATGCAAGCAAAGCAATATAAAATCCTAACAAATAAAGAAAAACCATTCCCGCTGGCTTAGCGCCACCAAGAGTTAAAAGAGTGTGAAGTTTTATAAACAAATTTGAATTTGCAACACTAATAATTAAATATGTTGGCATCCCTCCAAACATACTATTAGTCCAAAGCGCAGTTTCTCCTGTTGCGTCTTTATAATCATGAGCCTCTTTTGACATTCCATAATAATTGGTAACATCACTTTGCTTTATTTGCTTACCTTCTAAAAGTGGCGAAAAATATGCATATGTTACTACTAAAAACAAGACAACAGCTACCACATGTGGAGCAATAGTTTTAAATGAAAATGCTTTCATAAATAATATTTTAATTCCCCAAAAGTAGAAAGAAACGTAATTGAAACAAAATATGTTTTTTAGAGGCAACTAAATTTAAGAAATAATAACATAGCCCCATTAGTATAAAAACTTATGAGGCTATATTTTACAAACGAATCGAGAAACTAATTTATTATCGGTTCTAAACCGCTGGAAGTCATTTTACAGGTTTTACCAACTATATCAGAATAGGAGTAATTACCAGAAATTTCTACATTATTTAAAATATCTTCAACATTCTTATTTATAAATATTTGAGAATTAACAGGCATATTTATTACTATTATTTGTTGTTGAACATGAAATTTTGCCTCTTTAGAAATTTTAAAATATTTTGATAATGAGACTACTGAATCTTTTACCTGAATTACTGAAGGAATATTTTTTGCTATTATATTTCCCGTTTTTTTACTTGATGATCTGCATTGACGGTCATCTGAAATTTTAACTGTAGAATCATTGCTGATTTTGATATTTAATGCAGTTTTTCCATATAAATTACACTCATTTTCGGATGCTAATAAAAGATATTTATCAAAATCCATATTGTTTTCCAAATTGTTATTAACCGGTAAACTATCACTAATATTTACAACTAAAGTTCTTGTTTTTAAAGAGTCGATAGCTACTAATTGATTAGTATTACTAACATACCTGAAATTTAAAAAATGATTAACCGCAACAAATGTGACTATTATTAATCCGAATAAAAAAGTAAAGGCCAAGGTTCTGTTTAAATATTTAAATGAATGACGAATACCAAAAATAAACCGTACTCCCGTAATAATTAATGAAATTACAGGAATGCAAAAAACTAAACATAAACCTATTACACCTGGCACAATTAAAGAGTTATCTATAAACGTGTTAGTTAATTCGGTTAAGCTGATATTGCTGGAACCTTCGAAAAAAATACCAATTGTAAATGCTACCAAAAATGCTGTACCAATAAGAATAAATATTATTCCCAGAGATACAGTAAATATCCTAAAGAATATTTTTATAATTGAAAGTATTACATAACCTAAATTATTTACAAAACTTCTTGCTCTGCTCTTTGTTTTATTTGAAGTAAGATTATCTTTCACCTTACCAAATTCCTCTTTAATATTTTTCTCGATGTTAGTAAGATTTACAGGCTCACCGCGCATTTCGAGTTTCTGTGCTGTTGTTTTTGCTTCAGGAATAACAATCCACAAAACCAAATAAATTAAAGGACCAGAAAAGAAAAAAGTTATTATTAAAATAATTCTAACAATTACTGGTTCAATATTAAAATAAGCAGCTAATCCACTACATACACCACCAAGTATTCTGTCGTCTGGATTACGGTAAAGCCTTTTCGATTTGCTTTCTTTTTTATTTTCATTTTCCTGTTCAACTTTCTTTTCGCCTGTAACACCAAAATCTTCGGGTGTGCCAATAATTCCGATAGAATAATCAACATCATCCAAGTTTACTACTTCACGTGTGGTGCCTAATCTTTCTTTAAAAATTTCGGCAAAACGAGCTTCAACATCACCAAGTATTTCTTTTCCTTCCTCTGTTCCAGAAAAATGATTCTCCAATTTTGTAAGATAGTTTTGTAATATTTGATAAGCATCTTCATCAATATGATAAACCTGCCCCCATAAATTTATAGTGAGTGTCTTTTTCATAACTATATTATTTTTTAAGTTTATTATTCATGTAATCAACATTTGCCACAAGTTCTTGCCAAACAAGATGAAGTTCATTTAAAAAGTTATCTCCATCTTCGGTTAATTTGTAATATTTCCGTGGTGGACCTTGAAGCGATTCCTCCCAACGGTAAGCTAAAAGTCCATCGTTTTTTAATCTTGTTAGCAAAGGATATAAAGTTCCTTCAACCACAATAAGGTGAACTTCCTTTAATTTTGCAATAATGTCAGACGCGTACGCATCTCCCTGCGCAAGAACTGAAAGTATGCAATACTCCAGAACTCCTTTGCGCATCTGCGCTTTTGTATTTTCTATATTCATATTATAGTACTTTTCGATGCAAAGATATATATTTATTTTAGTATTATGCAATACATAGTAGTAAAAATATTAAAAAAGTTGCAAAATATTTTCTGCAACTTTTTTAATTACTTAATTAACAATTACTTTCTGTTATTATATTGATCAAAAAAATCATTCCCTTTATCATCAGTAATAATAAAGGCTGGCATATTTTCAACTCGTATCTTTCTAATTGCCTCCATTCCAAGATCTTCAAAATCTACCATCTCAACAGATTTAATATTTTCGGCTGCAAGAACAGCTGCGGGACCACCAATAGATCCTAAATAAAATCCTCCATGTTTCTTGCAGGAATCTTTCACAGCGGCAGTTCTGTTTCCTTTTGCAACCATAATTAATGATCCACCAAGACTTTGGAAAAGGTCAACATAAGAATCCATGCGCCCGGCAGTTGTTGGTCCAAAACTTCCCGATGGCATTCCTTCAGGAGTTTTAGCTGGTCCTGCATAATAAATTGGATGATTTTTGAAATATTCTGGCATTGGTTTACCTGCATCAATCAATTTTTTAATCTCTGCATGAGCAATATCACGGGCAACAATTAGAGTACCGGTAATACTCAAGCGAGTTTTGACAGGATATTTTGCAAGATCGGCAAGTACTTCTTTTATTGGTCTATCTATATTTATTTCAACAGGAGTTGAAATCTCTGGTGCTTGGGCTGGTAAAAAGCGAGCGGGATTCTTTTCTAATTCTTCTAAGAAAATTCCATCTGCTGTAATTTTTGCTTTTATATTCCTATCTGCACTACAGCTTACACCCATTGCAACCGGACATGAAGCAGCATGCCGAGGTAGTCTGATTACTCTTACATCATGAACAAAATATTTTCCTCCAAACTGAGCCCCTACACCATATTCGTGGCATATTTTTTCTATCTTCTTTTCCCATTCTATATCACGAAAAGCGCGTCCACTTGCATTTCCGGTAGTTGGCAGATAATCATAATAACCTGCAGATGCTTCTTTCACCGCCTTTAATGTTGCCTCGGCAGAAGTTCCGCCAATAACAATTGCAAGGTGATATGGAGGACAAGCAGAAGTACCAAGATCTTTAATTTTTTCGGTAACAAATTTTGTCAGCGACTCTTCATTTAACAATGATTTTGTTTGCTGATAAAGAAATGTTTTATTTGCAGAGCCACCTCCTTTAGTAACAAAAAGAAATTCGTAAGAATCATAAGGGGTAGAATAAATATCAATCTGTGCTGGCAAATTGGTTCCTGAGTTTTTCTCTTCGAACATAGAAAAAGGAACAACCTGAGAATACCTTAGATTTCTATTTTTATAAGTTTCGAAAATTCCCTTTGAAAGGTATTCTGCATCATTAACTCCTGTCCATACTTGTTCACCTTTTTTACCAATTACTATTGCAGTTCCTGTATCCTGACACCAGGGCAAATCTCCTTTAGCTGAAATAACGGTATTTTTAAGCATAACATATGCGACAAAACGATCATTATCAGTCGCCTCAGGATCTTCAAGAATTTTAGCACATTTCTCAAGATGAGCTGTTCTTAAATAAAAAGACACATCAGATATCGCTTCTTTTGCAAGAAACTCAAGACCTTTAGGGTCAATTTTTAATATCTTTCGTCCATCAGCTTCAATAACTTGTACGTAATCTTTTGTAAGCAACTTGTAACTAGTCATATCCTTCTCAATTTGAAAAGGTTTCTCATAAATAAAATCTGCCATATTGATAATTTGTTAAGATTATAATTTAATAGTATCAAAATTATAGTTTTTATTGAAAATAAAAACTTCTATTGAAATATTTAAATTAGTTCTTTTACCTATTTTAAATCAGGTATTTATACTCAACATTTCAGGACTTTATCCTCTTTTTCCAGAATCTTTAATATTAAATCTTTGTATAAACAAATATTATAAGCCATGAAAACAAAAATATTTACTACCATAATCTGTGTTTTTTGCATAAACTTTAGCTTTTCGCAAGATACACTTTTACTCTTAACAGGTAAAATGTATTCAGGTCAGATTACTGAAATCTCTAACAATTATATCAGAGTACGGGCAGAAGGTTTCCGTATAAATAAATCAAAACTAATTTATAAAGATGAATTATTCTCATATTTTAAAAACAATTATAACAATATAATTTATACGCCCGATTCAATAAACGAAGCTGCTTTTAACACTTTAGAAATGGAGTATTTTATTAAAGGTATTCAGGCCGGAAAAAAACAATACCACGCACCATTTGCAACTTTGGGAGGATTTACAGCTGGAGTTACTGGGGGTGTTTTTGGTTTTTGGGGGGCCTTAATTCCATCTTCATATATTCTAATTACAGGTATTAAAACTCCAAAAGCTGAAACAAATTTTTATAACACTAACAACATACAAATACCAGGCAATAACACTAATCTTAATTACGGTTTAAAATATACTTCAACAATGGAGGTATCTTCAACAGATAATCAAAAATATTCTTCTTTTTATGAATCGGGATATAGGACTTCTGCTAAAGACAAAAAAATAAAAAATTCAATAAAAGGTTCTGTTTTGGGTATTATTACTTGTGTTGCAGCAACATTGATTTTTGTTCACAGATAAAAATATTTTTTTCTAAAATTAAAAAGCTGCTTATTAAAGCAGCTTTCTTGTCGGTCCGGTGGGGATCGAACCCACGACCCTCTGATTAAGAGTCAGATGCTCTACCATCTGAGCTACGGGCCGAATGTTAAGTTTGCAAAAGTATAAAAAAAAGGAACAATAAAAAAGCCAGAAATAAATTCCTGGCTTTTTTAAAATCATTTTGGCTTTACCTAACCACCGTCACAGGCCCAACATACTCATGATATAAACCATTTACATCTTTCATTTTTACAACCCAAGTATAGGTTCCAATTGGTACTATCTCGCCTTTGTTTTTGTACCTTCCATTCCAGCCACCATCTATCTCGGTAACACTTTCGGTGCCTGTAGGATAAACAGTGGTCTCAAAAACAACCTGACCCCATCTATCATAAATACCTAAATAATAATTATTAGGATCGAAGCCCATTCCTTTTGGATAGAAGAAATTATTATTTAAACCAGCATTTGGAGTAAAAGCTGATGGTGCATAAAATGTATGCTCATCTCGTATTATTAATGGAAGACTAGCTGTATCCATACAACCATTTAATCCTCTAACAACAAGTATTACATTAAATGTATCTGCATAAGCATATTCATGCTGGGGGTTAGTAACAGATGCGTTTCCGCCATCTCCAAAACTCCAGCTCCATGATGTTGCATACGAAGACTGATCGTAAAAATGAATATTTGCATCAAACAAACCAACTTCAGTTGGGTACATATAAAAACTTGCAATAGGACTTGGAGTAACAACAACAAGATTTGGATAATTACTTACAAGCTGACAACCATACTGTGTTGTTAAAGTTAAACCTACATTATAACTTCCTACGGTTTCATACAAATGAGTTGGAACTGTTTCACCAGATACATTACTCAATCCGGAAGAAGGATCTCCAAAGCTCCACACATACGATACAGAGTCTGTAGAGCTAACTACATTATTAAATGTTACGACTAAAGGATTGCAACCTGTTGCAGTAAGAGGAGGAGCTACAACAGAAGGTAAAGGATGAACAGTTATTACTAATGTATCATTATCTGTTGGTGAATTACAAAGATCGTTTACCGTAACAATATACGTAGTAGTAGATAATGGCGATACCTCATTTGGATTTCCACTGCCAATATTCCAATTATATAAATAAGGACCACCATTGCCACCAGTTGTTGATGGTATTATTGAGTAAGTCTGGCCCTGACAAATATTAACATCAGCGGGAAGTGTTACATTTAAAGGTGGATTTACATAAACGATTACATTTCCTGGCACTGCTGAAGTGCAACCATGAGAGTCGGTTGCCGTTACGGTGTAATTTGTTGTGGTTAATGGATTAACTGTATAAGATTGTGAAGCTCCTCCACCATTCCACTGATAAGTATATCCAGGGGTTCCGCCATTGGCACTTGCAGATATTGTTATAGACTGACCTATACATATAGAATCTGAACCGTTTGCAAAAACAACAACTGGGGTTGGTTGGTTTACTATTATAGGAGGAGTAATAATTTGACATCCATTTGAATCATATATTGAAACAACATAGGTTCCTGCCATTAAATTTGAAGAAATCGAATCAGGTCCTCCATAAGGTGACCACATATAATTAAATGGAGATAAACCATAATTAATATGAACCTGAATTTTACCATCACTAGAGCCATAACAACTTGTATTAGTAACATTAACACTCACTAGCTCTGGCATAGGCATTTCAGAAACCAAAATAGTTGTGTCTGCAAGACAGTTATGTGAATCTATAATTGTTAACAAATGAATACCAGGTGCTAAATTATCAGCAGTTGGTAAAACACTTCCAGATGGGCTCCAATCATATGTGTAAGATGGCGTGCCACCACTTACAGAAGCAAAAGCAAAACCATTGTCAATATTACACCTAGCAGGACTAGAAGTAGTCTGTATAACAATAGGACTTGGTTCTGATATATTAAAACTTGCTTGAGCAGTACATCCATTAATATCTGTAACAATTACAGTATAAGAATAATCCGCGGATAAATTTGCTGCTGTAGCTGTAGTTCCACCATATGGCATCCAATTATAACTATATCCAGGTGTTCCACCCGTTTGTGTCGCTGTAATACTTCCATCACTTCCTCCATTACAATTCACAGCGATAGTTGTACCTGTTGCCTGAACTTGGGTTGGTTGATTTATAACTGTATTTGCCATAGCAGTACACCCATTTGCATCTGTTACCATCACTGATACAAAACCGGCACACAGACCTGAAGCATTCTGTGTAGTTTGGTTTAAAGGGTCTGACCAGATGTATGAATATGGAGGAGTTCCACCCACTGCTAATGGATTTGCACTTCCATTACAACTTCCATAACATAATGTCGAAGAAGAAGCATTAATTATTGCATTCATTTGCTGTGGCTGAGCAATTACAGCATTTCCAGAAACCGTACAACCATTTGCATCAGTAACTACAACAAAATAATTGCCTGCTGTTAAACCTATAGCTGTATTTGTTGACTGAACTGCAGGATCTGACCATTGCACAATATTTGTTGCTGTTGTACTTGTATAAGTTACGGTTGCTGTACCATTATTGCCTCCATTACAACTAACATTTGTTACAGCAATATTTGTAATTAAAGGTGCTAAGTTATTGTTAACATTTACTGTTATAGTTGCAGTACAATTGTTCGCATCACTTACAGTTACTGTATAAGCACCAGCAATTACGTTGTTAATGGCACTACTACTGCTTACGTTTGGAGTCCATGTGTAAGAATAAATTGAACCTGTGCCACCACTTACTGCTACAGTTGCAGAGCCATTTGGTTGACCACAATCCGCATCTACCACACCTGTTACAACAACTTGCAATGAAGGAGGTCCGGATATTGTAGCAGATGATATAATCGAACAACCATGAGAATCTGTTACGGTTACAGTATATGAACCTACACATAAATTATTAATATTGGCTGTATTCTGAGCATTAGTCCAAGCATATTGATAAGGTCCAGTACCACCAGTAATTGATGGACTTATAGAACCATTACATGCATTATAACAACTCTCATTTATTGGAGATAATGCTACAGATAAAATTGGAGGTTCAGTTAAAGTAACCTGTGAAGTTGTTGTACATCCATTTAAATCAGCAACAGTAACACTATACACACCAGCAATTAAATTGCTTATTGATGGTGTTACCTGACTATTACTCCAACTAAAAGTATATCCTGGAGTACCACCAGAAGGAACTACTTGTACAGACCCATTATTGCCACCAAAACAACTAATATTAGTTGGGTTACTTATTGATGAAACAAGCACTGTAGGCTGTGTTATTGTAACGTTAGAAGTTTGCAAACAACCATTTAAATCATACACAGAAACTGTATAAGCCCCTGCACACAATCCTGTAGCTGATTGAGTTGTTTGTGCCGACAAGCCACTCCATAAATATGTATATGGAGGGATCCCACCTGAAGGAGTTGCTGTTGCAGTTCCATTACACGCAGCATTACAAAGAACAGGAGTTGAAGTCATTGCTATTGTTACAAATGGTGGTTGTACCACATTAACAATATTTGAAGAGGTACACAAATTAGCGTCAGTAACTATTACAGTATAACTTCCTGCACACAATGAGTCTGCCGTTGCAAAATGATCGTTATTTGTCCAGTTATAAATATAAGGTGTAGTACCTCCAGCAACTAATACTGTTGCTGTTCCGTTACATAAGTTATTACATGAAGGTGCAACAAATGAAGCATTAGACACCAATAATAAAGGTTCAGTAATAACAACGTTTGCAATAGCATTACAGTTATGAATATCGGTAACAGTTACAGAATGCGTACCTACGCATAATGCGGTACCAGTCTGACTGGATTGTGCATTATCCCATAAGTATGTATATGGCGAAGTACCACCTGAACCCACTACTGTAGCAACACCATTACACTGACCAAAACAAGAAACGTTTGTTGAAGAGGATATTGTTGCTGTTGGACCTGAAATATTATTTACAGCAAAAGTACCTGTGCCAGTGCATCCTTTAAAATCGGTTACGGTTACGGTATAACTTCCTGCAGGAATACCTGTTAAACTCTGAGTGTTTCCAGAATTTGACCAAATATATGTAAATGGTGCTGCACCATTTGTTATAGTAAGTGTTAAGGCTCCATCTGATTGATTGCAATGAGCATCTAATGCTACTGCTGATGTAGTAATTTGAGGTGGTTGAGTAACCGTACCAGTTGCTACTATTGTACAAGCATTCGCATCTCTTATAGTTACAGAATATGTCCCCATACATAAAGAGGTTGCATTCTGATTTGTTTGTAAAGTTGGGTCATTCCACTGATACGTATATGGAGAAGTACCACCAATTACTGAGGTATTAAGAATACCGTCACAACCACCGTAACAAGTTGGACTAATTGGAGTCATTGTATTTACCAAAACTGCTGGCTGAGTTATTGTTACAGAGGTTGTTAACATACACCCATTTACGTCTGTTGCAGATACAGAATATACTCCGGCACAAAGACCTGTAGCTGTTGCTAATATTTGACCATTTGACCATAAATATGTGAAAGGAGCTGCACCACCGCCAACTGAAACAGTTGCTGATCCGTTACATAAACCATTACATGTAACATTTGTTTGTGAAGAAATACTTGCAATGCCTGGAGCTATATTTAAAACATTAACAGAACCAGTTGCGCTACAACCATTATTATCAGTAACGGTTATTGTATATAAACCAGCAGACAAACCTGTTGTTGTTGCCGATGTTGTTGTTACACCACCACTCCAATTATAAATATAGCCACCTGTTACTGTTCCGCCAGAAGCTACAACTGTTGCTGTTCCATTTGCCTGTCCACAGTTTTCACTCACAGATGAAGTAACAAGACTTAAAGGAGTTGGTTGAGTTATTGTTACAAAAGCCGTTACTGTGCATAGATTTGCATCAGTAACAGTTACTGTATAATTACCTGCGCCAAAACCAACATTTGAAGCTAAGGTTGCCGATGTTCCACCATTCCATAAATATGTATATGTTGGCGAACCACCTCCTGCTGTTACTGTAGCTGTTCCGTTTGTTCCACCGCTACAGCTTACGTTTGTGCTTCCTGTAATGGCTGCAGTTAATACTGTTGGTTGTGTAATTGTTACAGTATTTGTTATTGAACAACTATTTGCATCACTTATGGTAACAGTATAAATTCCAGCTATTACATTTGCTAAATCTTGGGTTAATGCACCATTTGACCAAATGTAAGTATATACTGGGGTTCCTCCAGAAACTGTTAAATCAGCACTTCCGTTTGAAGAACCATTACAAAGGGTTGCAGTGCCCACAACAGTTGATGTTACAACGGTTGGTTGTAAAATTGTAACACTAGCTACTGAAATACATCCGTTATTATCAGTTACGGTCACTAAGTGATTTCCGGCATTTAAATTCGATGCGGTAGCTGTTGTTATTCCATTATCCCAAAGATATGAAACTGCTCCTGGCATTGCAGCTGTAGCGGTCCCGTTTGAACCACCAAAACAGCCCACTGGGCCACTTGCAGATATTAAAGCAATACCTCCAGCCAAATTATTAACTACTACAGAACTAATAACCGAACAACTATTTGCGTCAAATACAGTAACTGTATAGGTTGCTGCCAATAATCCTGTTGCGGTTAATGTTGTTTGACTATTTGACCAAGTTGTTGTATATACAGGAGTTCCACCTGCAGGTACAACGGTTGCAGTACCATCTGGCTGACCGCAATGTGCGGCTACTGAAGACGTAGTTGCAGTTACAGCTGTTGGCTGAATAATATTTATACTGGCAACTGCTGTACAGAACATAGCATCTGTAACAGTTACTGAATAAGTACCTGCTGCAATACCTGTTAAATCTTCTGAAGTAGCTGTTGTTGTCCAGCTGTATGTAAATGGTGATGTACCACCTAAAACAGTTAGATCTGCCGCTCCTGTTAATAGTCCATTACATAGAATATTTGTTCCAACAATATTTGCTGTAAGCAGCACTGGTTGAGTCATTGTTACTGTAGATACTGAAGTACATAAATTTACATCAGATACAGTAACTGACCAACTGCCATTTGTTAAAGTTGTTGCTGTTGAAGTTGTTTGAGCTGGAGCTGGATCGTTCCATAAATAAGTGTACGGAGCTGTTCCACCTCCGGCTGCTACCGTTGCAGTGCCATTTGAACCACCATTACAACTAACATTAGTTTGAGAACCTATTGAGGAAGTTACTACCGATGGTTGTGTTATTACTGCAGTTGCGGTTCCCGTTATACCATTATTATCTGATACAGTAACAACGTAACTACCTGCACACAAACTGGTACCAGTAACTGTCGTCTGGCCACTTGGCCACAAATAAGTATAAGGGCCAACACCACCACTTACACTAGAAGTAGCTGTTCCGCTACATACTCCATTACATAAAACATTAACTGTTGAGGTTATTGTTACAGTTAGAGCATTTGGCTCTACAATTGTAACAGTTGTTGTTGCTGTACATCCATTTAAATCGGTAACGGTAACAGTATATGTACCTGCACATAAAGCAGATGCTGTTGGGGTAGTCTGAGCAGGAGCTGGATCATTCCATAAATAAGTATAACCAGGTGTACCGCTTGAACCAGCTGCTGTTGCAGAACCATCACACAATCCAAATCCAGTTGTTCCTATATTTGATGTTATAGCTACAGTTACTGCTGTAGGCTGAGATATTACTACTGAAGAAGTAATACTGCAGCCTAAATTATCAGTCACTGTTACATTATATGTGCCTGATGTTAAGCCTGACAAATCTTGTGTCGCCAAAGTATTTGACCAGTTATAAGTATAACCTGGACTACCACCTCCTACTGTTAAATCTGCCGATCCTGTTGTGCCACCATTACATAAAACATTAGTGCCAACTATAGAAGCGGTTAAAGCTGGTGGTTCAGTTATTGTTACTGTTGATACCGAAGTGCATAAGTTTGCATCGGATACAGTTACCGACCATGTGCCATTTGTTAAAGTTGTAGCTGTAGCTGTAGTCTGAGCCGGAGCTGGATCGTTCCATAAATAAGTATATCCGGTTGTTCCACCAGTTGCAGATACTATTGCAGTTCCGTTTGAACCACCATTGCAACTTACATTGGTTTGGCTTGATATTGATGACGCTAAAACAGTTGGCTGAGTTATTGTTACAGAGGCAATTGCAGTACACAGATTTACATCTGAAACAGTTACGGTCCAAGTGCCTGCTGTTAAATCGGTTGCTGTTGCTATTGTTTGTGCTGGAGCTGGATCATTCCATAAATAAGTAAATCCTGGAGTTCCGCCACCTGCTGTTACTGTTGCAGCTCCATTTGTACCACCATTACAACTAATATTTGTTTGAGCACTTATTGTTGCTGTTACTACTAACGGTTGAGTTATTGTGACGGTTGTTACTGCAGTACAAAGATTAGCATCGGAAACTGTTACTGACCATGTACCATCAGTCAAAGCAGTCGCTATTGGAGTAGTTTGAGCAGGTGCAGGATCGTTCCATAAGTATGTATAACTAGGAAGTCCACCACCTGCTGTTACAGTAGCTGTTCCATTAGTACCACCATTACAACTAACATTTGTCTGGCTACTTATAGTTGAAGTCACAATTGGAAGTTGGGTTATAGTTACAGCATTTGTAGCTGTACATCCTTGTAAATCGGTAACTGTTACTTGATATGTTGCAGCACTTAATCCAGATGCTGTTGCTGCAGATTGACTATTCGACCAATTATATGTATAGCCAGGGGTTCCTCCAGAACCTAATACTGTTGCTGTTCCATTAGCACCACCATTACAAGTTACATTTGTTTGGGCACTTATTGTTGCTACTAATACTGGAGGTTGAGTTATCGTTACTGTTGACACTGAAGTGCATAAATTTGCATCAGACACAGTTACTGACCATGTGCCATTTGTTAAAGCAGCAGCAGTTGCTGTTGTCTGAGCTGGAGCTGGATCGTTCCATAAATATGTGTATCCTATTGTTCCACCACTTGCAGATACGGTAGCAGTAGCATTTGCACCTCCATTGCAGCTAACATTAGTCTGGGCTGTTATCGATGAAGTTAAAGCTGTTGGCTGAGTTATTGTTACAGAAGCGGTGGCCTGACAACCAATAAAATCAGTTACAGTTACTGACCATGTACCAACTGTTAAAGTTGTTGCAGTTGCGGTTGTTTGAGCTGGAGCTGGATCGTTCCATAAATAAGTATATGGAGAGGTTCCGCCAGCAGCAGTAACTGTTGCAGCTCCATTCGAGCCACCATTACAACTTACATTTGTGCTCGCTGTTATATTTGCAGATGGCGCTCCTGAGTTATTTACGTTTATTGTATTTGTTGCAGTACATAAGTTTACATCTGTTACAGTTACAGTATATGCACCTGCCAATACATTTGTTATCGCATTTGTTACTCCTGCATTTGACCATAAATAATTATATGGAGCAGTTCCACCTACTACTGCAATAGAGGCTGAACCATTAGCCATTCCGCATGTCGCATTTAAATTTGAAGGCGTTAAAGTCATTGCCACAGGTTGAGTTACAGTATAGGACGTTGTTACGGTACAACCATTGAAATCTGTTACTGTTACGCCATAACTTCCTGCAATTAGTCCTGTTGCAGTTTGATTAGTTTGAAGGTTTACCCAACCATAAGTATAAGGAGTGGTTCCACCAGTTGGTGTTACTGTTGCAGTACCAGTAGCTCCACCATTACATAATGCAGGAGTTCCTGTTGTTGTAGCTGCAAGCACTACTGGTTGAGTTATTATTACACTAGTAGTTGTAGTACATAAATTTAAATCAGTTACAGTTACGGTCCAAGTACCTGCTGTTAGAGCAGTTGCCGTTGCTGTTGTTTGGGCTGGAGCTGGATCATTCCATAAATAAGTATAACCAGGAGTTCCGCCACCTGCAGCTACTGTTGCTGTACCATTTGAACCACC
>CAILUD010000230.1 GCA_903837285.1 uncultured Bacteroidota bacterium
AAAATGGAGGTCAGGGACTTAGTGATTGCTTTAATTGTTATAAAATGTGGAGGCAATCCTGATGTTTACTTCAAAACATAAAAAAATGGTCGGAATTTCTTCCGACCACTCCTAGGCTTGACCCGCCATCTCATGGTTTATTTTAATATAGTTAATTATCGTGAGTTCGATATAAGTATAAAGCATGTCTAAACAAGGCAGTACAAAAAACCTAAATAATTATAAATTAAAAAGCCGCTTCGAAAATCAAAGCGGCTTTTAACAAAAGTCTGTTAGTTGGTGTTTATTGTTTAATTAATTTTTCGTTTACTGAATAGTTTTTTCCAAAAATATGAATCATATATGTTCCGGAACTTAAATTTGAAACATTCAAATCAATTGTTTTTTGATTATTTTGTACTGGTTGTTTTAGTGCTGTCTTTCCAAGATTATCAATAACCTCAATATTTAAATTATCTTTTCCTGAATAATCAAAATTTACTTTAACAATATCAATAGCAGGATTTGGTTCTATATTAATTGATTTTGTTATTTCTTTTTCTACACGAATATTTGTAGTTAATAATTTTGTGTATGTTAAAGTGGTATTTGTTACTATAGCTTGATTGAAATCAAAGAAAATATTTGCTGTATTATAAACATTACCACCATTGGCAAGTGTAGGCTTGCATCTTATTTTAAATTTTACAAAACCATGACTACCAGGTTCGTCAGTGCTTAAAGGTTGTAAGTTAATATTGTTAAAAATAATCTGAAGATTTCCTTGCCCTGAAATATCATAAGTGCATGGGTGAGAAGAAGAGAGAATTGAAAAAGTAGGAATTTGTAGCCATCCGCTTAAAATGTCGGTAATTTTAACTGTTGTTGCCTGATATGTACCGGTATTCTGAAAACGAATTGTATACTCAAGCTCTTGCTCAGCTGAAGCTGCACTATTAGATATTTCTCCACTTGGTGTAACTTGTTTGTCATTCGGGTCAAACGAACCAACAGTAATTCCTGCAATTGTATCGCTATTATTTAAAATGTTAGTATCATTTTGCAATGAAACAAAGTTAGAAGTAAAAGTATAAGGTAATGATAAAGCTACAGTTGAATCTATATGAAACATTAGGTTGAAATTGCTGTTCTGAAATACTGGTAAACATATATTATTCCATGTAAGTGTATTATTTGTTATAATATCAGCTGGTGGTGTTGAAGAAATATAGTCGAAAAGTGTATCGTAATTTAAAGTTAGTGTGCCACAATCTTGTTCTGTTCCAATATTTGAAACAGTTAACATCGCTTGGTAATCAAATCCTGGTCGGGCTGGTGTGTAGTTTGTAAGATTTGTTGTAACATCATAAATTCCAGGTGTTACTGTAACTGCAAAGTTTGCACTGCTAGTATTACTTGATAATTCATAAAAAGCAGGAGTAATATTTGTATAAGGTTGATAAAAATAAGACCATATTGTATCAGGTGTAGAACAGATATAAGCGTCGTAATTTCCAACATTGTTAGATTGAGTATAAAATCCACATGATGGAGCGTATACTAATCCACCAGCTATTCCGCTTTCAGTTATTTCTCTAATTCCATTATTGTTTTCATCAAAAAAGAAATTGCCACTTACATTTGCAACAGAACCACAATTTGTTGTTCCTGCACCTACTTGGCTGGTATTTGTTTGACTAAAAATTATATTTCCTGCTTGATTAGAGTAGTTTGTAATAAGGAAAATATAATATTGACCAGATTGGCAATTAGGAATGTAACACCATTCAGTGGAATTCACACTATAGCTACAATCTATCAAATTCCCTGTTGGATAATCTGTACTTGGTCCAGGAATTTCATGATTTGGGGTTGGTGAACCTACTCCTGCTGTTAAGTCAGTAGAACAAGGACTTACAGGATTTGTAAATGGCCCCCAGCAAACAAAATCAATGTCATTAAAATCCGGAGATGATATACCAATCTCAATATTTCCTTGTTGGTCTATTTGCATATAATACCATGTAGGGTTTGGTGTTGAATATAGGCAACCATAATTGGGTCCAACTTCACCATTTCCAGAATTTACACCAGATGGATAATTATATGTTAAACCAGTACAAAATGGGAACGCATTCTCACAGCTACCGTTTGGAGTTTGGCTATAGCTTTTATTTATAATAAAAATAGTAGCCATAATTAATAATAAGATTATTTTTTTCATAATGATTTTTTCTTCAAATATATTTTCAAAATACTCTAAAAACAATAATGAGTTTCCTAACAACGTGTATGGGTTTCCCTGCGGTAAGTTTTTGAATATTATCGGTAAAAATGAATAGAATTGTTGGATAGTTTTGGAAATTAAATAAACTTATTGGAATGGTTTATTAAAAGATTATAAAAACTAATATTAATAAAACATTAAAAAAAATCTAAAATATTTAGTAAAAAACTAAACCGTTTTAGAAATTTTTGTATATTTGAAAAAAAAACGGACAAAAAATGATTAAGAATAAAAAAGTTTCATTAGCAGATATTGCAATGGCATTAGGTGTATCTAAAACATTAGTGTCTATGGTTTTAAATGGCAAAGGCGATGAGAATGGAATTAGTAAAAAGACTCAGGAAAGAGTGATGGAATTAGCTGAGAGTATGAATTATAAACCTAATCAATTTGCCCGTGGTTTACGAATGGGAAGATCAAATACTATAGGTTTAATAGTTTCTGATATTTCTAATCCCTTTTACTCCCGTTTGGCAAGATCGGTAGAAGATGCAGTAAGTGAATCTGGCTATAATTTAATGATTTGCAGCTCTGATGAAAGTGAAGAGAAAGAAATGAAACTTCTGGAAATGCTTATAAATAAGCAGGTTGATGGAATTATATTGTCTTCTACGCTAGATTCAACTGAACATATCGAAGGTTTGCAAAATGAAAATTTCCCTTTTGTACTAATTGATAGAATTTATAACGATTTTGAAACCAATACAGTTGTAGTTGATAATAAACTTGGTGCTTATGAAGCAGTTGATTTTATTATTAATAATGGTCATAAGAAAATTGCTGCTTTTGTAATTTCACCTGCACATATAAGTACGCAAGTTGACAGGTTAGAGGGGTATAAAGATGCATTAAAAAAGCATTCTATTCCTTTAAATCAGTATTATCAGAAAGTTATTCCCCGAGAAGAAATTTATCAAACTGTTTGTCAAATATTAACAGAGTGGAAAACTGATCATATGATGCCAACAGCAATCTTTGTTGCAAATAATCAAATCGCAATAGGGTCACTTGAGGCAATTAGAGATTTAGGATTGTCTATTCCTAAAGATATTTCAATAGTTAGTTTTGATGATATAGATTTGTTTAAACTTTATTCTCCTCCAATTACCTCAGTAATACAACCTATTAATTCAATTGCAAGAAATGCAGTTGAAATATTATTAGACAATATAAAAATTAAAGATAATTCTGATTCACTGATTAAAGTTCATAAATGTTTGCAAACTAATATAGTTGTTAGAAACTCGGTATTAAAACTAGGATAATATGTATACCTTGTTACAAAATTTTAAAAATCTATTTTTGATTTTATTTTTTGCGTCTTTATATTCTTGTGAAACTGTATATAAACAAGGTGATTCCAAATTTGTAAATCCTTTTATTGGTACTGGTGGGCATGGACATACTTTTCCAGGAGCTACTTTGCCTTTTGGTATGGTGCAATTAAGTCCAGATACTCGATTGGAAGGTTGGGATGGTTGTTCTGGTTATCATTATAGCGATAGTATTATTTATGGGTTTTCTCATACTCATTTAAGTGGTACAGGTTGTTCTGATTATGGTGATATTTTATTTATGCCTACAGTGGGCAAAGTTCAGGTATTTAATGGAGCTCCTGATAGTCCCGAATCTGGATATTGTTCGCGTTTTTCTCATAAAAATGAAATAGCTGAAGCAGGTTATTATTCAGTTTTTTTAGAAGATGATAAAATTAAAGCAGAATTAACTGCTACAACAAGAGTTGGTATACATTGTTATACTTTTCCGAAATCTGATAATGCAAATATTATTATTGATTTAATACACCGCGATAAAGTTATAGATTCTTATATTAAATTTATTGGTGAAGATGAAGTTGAAGGATATAGAAGATCCGAAGCATGGGCTAAAGACCAGTATGTGTATTTTGTTGCTAAATTTTCGAAACCTTTTATAAATAAAGGAATAGTTAAAGATGAAGTAAATGTTCAAGGTAAAACTGAAGCACAAGGTACAAATATTAAAGCTTATTTAAATTTCAGAACTAATGCAAATGAGCAAATTGTTGTGAGAGTTGCAATTTCCGGAGTTAGTATAGCAGGAGCAAGAAAAAATCTCGAAGAAGAAGCTAATTCTTTGAATTTTGAAAACTATAAAACAAATGCTTCAAAGGCATGGGATGATGTTCTTTCAAAAATTAAAGTTGAAGGAACTGTTGATCAAAAAACTAATTTTTATTCTGCACTTTATCATTCTTATATTTCACCAAATGTATATTCTGATGTTGATGGAAAATATCGTGGTCGTGATAACAAAATTCACAAAACAGATAATTTTCAATATTATACAGTTTTTTCTTTATGGGATACATATAGAGCGCTTCATCCATTAATGACAATACTTGAACCAGAGAAAACAGGTGATTTTATTAAAACATTTTTAGCTCAGCAGGAACAAGGCGGATTGCTTCCTGTTTGGGAACTTTCTGCAAATGAAACAAATTGCATGATAGGTTATCATGCTGTACCTGTAATTTATGATGCATGGGCAAAAGGTATTAGATCTTTTGATGGTAATAAAGCATTAGAAGCAATGAAAGCCAGCGCTAATCAGCAAACTCCGGGTTTGATTTCTTATATTAAAAATGGTTGTGTGTTAGCAACTGATGAAAGTGAAAGTGTTTCAAAAACTCTTGAATATGCATACGATGATTGGTGTATTGCAATGATGGCAAAATCATTAAATAAAATTGATGATTATAATATATTTATAGAAAGAGCACAATATTATAAAAATATTTTTGATGATTCTACTGGTTTTATGCGTGCTCGAATGAATGGCACATGGTTTTCTCCGTTTAAACCTAATGAAGTAAATTTTAATTATACTGAAGCAAATTCATGGCAATATAGTTTTTATGCACCTCATGATATTGATGGCTTAATGGAATTAAATGGTGGTAAAAATAAATTTGCAGATAAGCTTGATAGTATGTTTCTGGCTGATGTTAAAACATCTGGTCGTGAACAAGCAGATATTACTGGTTTAATTGGTCAGTATGCGCATGGTAATGAACCTAGTCATCATATGGCGTATCTTTATAATTTTGCAGGAAAACCATATAAGACGCAGGAAATAGTTCATAAAATTCAAAACGAACTTTATAAAAATTCTCCTGATGGCTTGTGTGGAAACGAAGACTGTGGACAAATGTCGGCTTGGTTTGTATTTTCTTCATTAGGCTTTTATCCTGTAACACCTGGTGCAAATACTTATATTATAGGAACACCTTTGTTTTCAAAGTCAAAAGTTAGTGTTGGAAATGGAAAGTATTTCACTGTTATTGCAAAAAATATTTCTAATGAAAACTTTTATATTCAATCAGCAAAATTAAATGGAACTGCATACAATCAAACTTTTTTAACAAGTGAAGATTTATTAAAAGGTGGAGAGCTTGTTTTCGAAATGGGCTCAAAACCATCAGAAAGTTGGGGGGTAGCTGAAGAAAACTATCCAAGAACTTCAATTAACGATAAAAAAATAATACCAGTTCCATTTATTAAAAATGCAAAAAGGGCATTTTATGGAAGTACGATTGTTAATTTACACGATGTTATTGTTAATTGCAAAATATTTTATACAGAAGATGAAACTATGCCTTCAGTAAATTCTAAAGAATTTATAAAACCATTTGAGATAAATAAAACTACAACAATAAATGCTATAGCAGTTGATGCGTCAGGTAATCAAAGTAAAGTAATGACAGGTATATTACATAAAATTCAGGAAGGAGTAAAAATAAATATTATAGGTGAATATAGTCCACAGTATTCTGCCGGTGGAGACATTGCTTTAATTGACGGAATTAGGGGTGGGCTTGATTTTAGAACTGGCGATTGGCAAGGGTATCAGGATGTAGATTTAACTGCAATCGTTGATTTAGGAAAAACAAAAACATTAACCAAAATTGGTGCAGGGTTTATTCAAGATGTTAACCCATGGATACTTTTTCCGCCTGAAGTTGAGTTTTGGATTTCATTAAATGGAAAAGATTTTAAACAAGTGTCAATTGTTAAAAATGATGTGCCTAGAAATAAATGGGGTGCAATAAAAAAAGATTTTGTTTTTGAAATTAATAAACTAAATGCAAGATATATTAAAGTTGTAGTTCATAAACCAGGTAGTCTTCCCGAATGGCATCCAGGAGCAGGCTACCCTTCGTATTTTTTTATTGATGAGATTTTCTATAATTAATTAACAAAATGAAAAGGCTTATAATTGTTGTAGTTTTTTTTATAGGAGTATTTACCTACAACAATTCAGTTGCCGGACCAGGAGATACTACCTGGGTTAATACTTTTAATTGGACATGGCCAGTAAATCCAGGCTGGGGTTCGCCAAAAGAAGGTTGGTTTAATTTTCCTTCAGATACAATTTCATATGAAAAGGTATTAATGTATTATACTTTAAAATGTGATCCGGCTCAGAATCCTCAATGCGGAGAATGGGACTATCTAACCTATTCCAATTTATATGAACATACTGGCCATTTGGATTCAAATTTATTATTTCACCCAAATTATATTATTGATGGACAAACTCCTGATTCATCAATGTTAATGTATACACCTTCTTTTACTTTTTTGCCTCGCTTTGAAAGAACTATTATATATACCGGAACTACAACATTAGTTACGGGTGTTTTAGGTTCGGGATTAGAAATAATTCCTTTTTTGCAATCTGGAAAAAATGAAGGTAAATCAGTGTTTTTATATAAGGCTGCAAATTTAGCAAGTATGGGTATAGTTGCAGGTCCAATTTCAGGGATAAAAATCAAACTTTTGCAAAACATGATTGGTAATGCAAGAATAATAATCAGAATTAAAACTACAACAGCCGATACTCTTGATAATACAACATATTTTAATAGTGGTTTTTCTAAAGTTTTTGATCATAGATTGTCGAATTCACCAAGTGGGTGGCTTGATTTTGATTTTTATAATTCATTTGTTTGGGATGGTATTTCAAATTTAGTTATTGAATTTTCAACTATTAGTGATTTAATTTCTGCAGTTCCTTTATATGGAGATAACACAATATGGAAATCAGGTTTGAACAGTGTTGCAAATGATAATTATTTAGATTTTGAAGGTACTGATTATGTCGAAATACCCGCAAGTGCATTTAATTCTTTAACAAATCAGGTTACAATTGCATTCTGGATGTATGGCGACCCAAATGAAAACCCACAAAATAATTCAATTTTTGAAGCTGTTGATTCATTAAACAGAAGAATATTAAATGTGCATTTACCATGGAGCGATGAGCATGTTTATTGGGATGCAGGTTCGAATAATGTGTATGATAGAATCGAAAAGATTGTTGGTAGTTCTGCTGATTATAAGGGGAAATGGAATCATTGGGCATTTGTTAAGAATGCGGTAACAGGAAATATGGCAATTTATTTAAATGGTCAATTATATCAGAACGGAACTGGTAAAACAATTTTAATGAATGGTATTAAAAAATTCAGAATAGGATGTAGTTCTACGTATGAGTCATGGTATGATGGTTTTATTGATGATTTTTCTGTGTGGAATAAAGAATTTAGTCAACCTGAAATTCAATCATTGATGAATAATGCTGTTTCAATAAGTCACCCTAATTATTTAAATTTATTAGTAAGTTATAATTTTAACGAAACTTCGGGTATTTTGTTAAATGATTTATCTTCTAATAATGCTGATGGAATAATGTTTGGATTCCCAAATAGGTTGAATTTCTCAGGAATAAATCGATTTAAAAATTTAACAAATCAATATTTTAGACCTCAGATAACATTTGAACAAGGTGTATATAGTTCATTTGTTGATTCTGTTTTAGTTATTGATACAATTCAAAAGTCACCACTTTCAGTTATTGTTTTTAATAATACTATAAACCCTATACAAGCTACTGATACCTTAGTTTTGTGGCCAAGTTATTATAATTATACTTATAATTCATTAGGTGCAACAACTGATTCTACGATTGTAACACCAGATACGATTATTCATCGTATTAATATGCCTTATTATGGTACTCCTTTTGAAAAAATTAATAAATATGAATTAGGGCGTTTTATAACACCATATGGGAACAATCTAAGCCTAGGAACTGGTTGGACTTGGATATATGATGTTACAGATTTTCGAAAATTACTTTCAGACTCGGTTCATTTAACTGCTGGAAATTTTCAGGAATTATTAGATATGAAATTTGCTTTTATTGAAGGCACTCCTCCAAGAAATATTGTTAAAATTGAAAATGTTTGGCAGGGCGATTTTGGATTAAGTAACATTAATCAAACAGTATTAAATAAAACAATTTCTTTGGATGCTTTATCTTCAACTTATAAGTTAAGAATATGTACTACAGGGCATCAGTTTGATAATTCAACTAATTGCGCTGAGTTTTGTCCTAAAATTCACCGGTTAAATGTTAATGGATCAGAACAGTTTAATTGGCAAATTGTTCAGAATTGTGGTTGGAATCCATTATTTCCTCAAGGCGGTACCTGGATATATTCTCGTGCAGGATGGTGCCCTGGAATGGAAGGTAAAATTCGTGAGTTTGAATTAACTCCATTTGTTACAGGTAACAATATGCAAATAGATTATGACCCGGAACCAGATTTATATGGGAATTATGTTATAGAATCGCAATTAATTCAATACTCAAGTGCAAATTTTTCTTTAGATGCTGCTATTGAAGCTTTAATTTCTCCAAGTAAAAATAAACTTTATGGTAGATTTAATCCTGTATGCGGTAAACCACATATAATTCTTAAAAATACGGGTAGTACTACGCTTACTTCTTTAAATATTTCTTATGGACCAGATGGTGGAAATACTAATACTTACACATGGAATGGAAATTTAGCCTTTATGGATACTGTTTCTGTTTATTTACCTGCCTTTAATTGGGGTACATTTTCAAGCAATACATTTAGGGTAACATTATCTTCCCCAAATGGTGGAGTTGATCAGTACATATGGAATAATGAAATAAAATCTGCTTTTGATGTAGTTCCAACATACAATAGTACTATTATAGTTTATTTTTATGCTAATTTATACCCTAATGAGAATATGTACCAAATTATAGACGACCAGGGTAATATTGTATTTCAGAAAAACACATTTGTACCAAGTATGTTGAATAAAGATACAATTCCCCTTGCGCCAGGTTGTTACCGTTTTAAAGTATATGACTTTGATGATGATGGTCTTTCCTTTTGGGCCAATAATGATGGGGGTGGAAGTGTAAGGTTGAGGCTTGTTGGTGGTGCTTATGCTAAAATCTGGGGAGGTGATTTTGGAAGCGGTATTGATTACCAATTTAAAATTGGTTCAACAACTGAAATCCCGGAATTTGAAAAAATAAATGAAGTTAATATTTATCCAAATCCAGTTAATAATAATTTATTTATTAATGTAGTCGATGAGCCTGGCATTAATGTGAAATATGTTATTAGCGATATTACAGGTAAAGAAATATTATATGGGTCTTATACAATGGCTGCAAGTGGTGATGAAGAATTTAATATTTCTACTTCTGAACTTTCTAATGGCCTATATTTTATAAGTATTTCAAGTGGAATTAAAAATATTAAGAAATTTAAAATTATAGTAAGTCATGAATAAAATAACACATGAGCAAAAATTAAGCTGTATGCTTTTTGGGTGCCCAATGGTAGAAGAATTAAAATCTTGTTCGATGAGTAATTTAAGGATTTTAACTTCTTCACAGCCTTTTTTTGTAGAAGAAAAGGAAGAGAAAATTTTATCAGATTATCTTATTTCTGCAAAGTATTTGTGTATTAAAAATAAGTAAATCATGAAAAAAATATTTTCAATTATAGTATTGTTATTTGCTATATGTTTTTATTCAAACAGTCAAAGTAAAAAAATTCTTTTTATTGGAAATAGTTATACTTATGTTAATGATTTACCAAACACAATAAAAAGTCTAGCATTGGCTGGAGGAGATACCGTAATAGTTGATTCAAGTACTCCCGGAGGATATACTTTTCAACTACATACAACAAATGTTACAACATTATCACAAATTAATGCAGCATCATGGGACTATGTCGTTTTACAAGAACAAAGTCAATTGCCTTCATTTGAACCTACACAAGTTCAGGCTGAAGTTTATCCTTATGCCTATATTTTGGATAGTTTAATTCATAAAAATAATCCTTGTTCACAAACAGTTTTTTATATGACCTGGGGTAGAAAATATGGTGATGCATCAAATTGTGCAGCATATCCGCCTATTTGTACTTTCGAAGGTATGGGAATGCGATTAAGACAAAGTTATTTAGAAATGGGTGATATGTATGAATGTGCTGTTGCACCAGCTGGAATGGCATGGAAAAAATCTTGGAGTGCAAATCCAACTATTGACCTTTGGTCAAGCGATAATAGCCACCCAAGTGTTGCTGGTACATATTTAACTGCGTGTGTGTTTTATTCTACAATTTTTAAGAAACCTTCTACTGGATTAAGTTTTATTTCTTCATTAACTCCGCCAACTGCACTTTACTTGCAACAAATTGCAGATAGTACTGTATTTGATAGTTTAACAACTTGGAATATTGGTGTGTTTGATCCAAAAGCTAATTATACTTGGATTGATAATGGCACAGAAGTTCAATTTGCTAATCAATCTATAAATTCAACTTCTTATCAATGGTTTTTTGGTGATGGTACGACCGATAATACTCAAAACCCAAATCATGTTTATTTGTTACCAGGAATTTATCCCGTTAAATTAATTGCTTCTGATGGTTGTTTGACTGATACTCTTATCGATACAATTAATGTTTTTGCTACTGGTATGTGTAATGATATTTTATTATCAGGAATTTCAATTTATCCTAATCCTGTTGACGATATTGTAAATGTTAAATTTCCTGATGATCTTAATGGCACTTACTTTATTGAGTTGGATAAAATGGATGGACAGATGCTTCAGATAAAAACTATTCAAGCAGGTTCTACCGATAATAACATTTCATTTGATACTAAAAATCTTGCTTCCGGCAATTATTTTATTCGAATTGATTCTTCAACAGGAGTTGTTTTGTATAAGTTAATTAAGAAATAATTATTTGAAAAATAAACAACTCATATCATCTTTATTGCTTTCTTTGGCTGCAATTATATGGGGTTTTGCTTTTGTAGCACAGAAGGTAGGTATGGAATTTATTGGACCTTTCCTTTTTAATGGTATTCGTTTTATAATGGGAAGTCTTATTCTTGTTCCCATTGTTATATACATGAAATCAAAGAAGGATAATTCAGTTAAATCTGATAAAAAAAATAATTATTATTTTGGACTTATCCTTGGTACAATTCTTTTTCTTGCATCATCTGCCCAGCAAATTGGAATGGTTAGCACTACAGCTGGTAATGCAGGTTTTATTACTGGCCTGTATGTGATTTTTGTTCCAATATTTGGAATAATACTAAAACAAATTGTGCCAAAAATAATATGGCCAGCTGCCGCAATGGCAATTGCAGGTTTATATCTGTTAAGTGTTAAAGAAGGATTTACTATGTCTGTTGGAGATGTTTGGGTTTCAATTAGTGCAATATTATGGGCAGTTCATGTATTATTGGTAAGTCATCTTTCTAAACAAATTGATCCTGTTTTTCTTGCACTTCAGCAGTTTATTGTGTGTGGTGTTTTAAGTTTAATTACAGCATTTTCATTCGAAATTGTAAATATTAATTCTATATTTCTTGCATGGGGACCATTGTTATATGGAGGAATTTTATCAGTAGGTGTTGCATTTACTTTGCAAGTTGTTGGTCAAAAGCATGCCCATCCTGCATCTGCATCTTTATTGTTATCATCCGAATCTTTATTTGCTGCTATTGGCGGGTGGCTAATTCTTAATGAATTAATGAGTATGAGGGCACTCTTGGGTTGTGTTTTTATTTTAACAGGTATCATTTTAGTTCAAGTATATCAATATTATTCTTATAAAAAATTATCATTAAAAAAATCAAGTTGATTTATGGAAAATTCTAATAAAACTTCAACACTAGTTACTTTAATTTCAGTATTCTTTTTCTGGGGATTTGTTGCTGCCAGTAATGATATTTTAATTCCGGTTTTCAAAGAAAAATTAAATTTAGAACAATGGCAATCACAAATGGTTTCGTTTGCCTTTTATGTTGCTTACACTATAGGTTCTTTAATTTATTTTTTAGTTTCAAAATCTTCAAAAGGAGATATTTTAAATAGGATAGGATATAAAAATGGAATTTCATTAGGATTAGTTATTTCTGCTATTGGTACTTTGTTATTCTATCCTGCTGCACAAACCGCTTCATTTCCATTAATGATTTCTGGATTATTTATTGTTGGATTAGGTTTTTCACTTCAGCAAATTGCAGCAAATCCACTTGCAATAAATATGGGCGATCCCAAAAAGGGTTCGCAACGATTAAGTATGGCCGGTGGTATAAATAATTTTGGAACTACAATAGGGCCATTGTTAGTTAGTTTTGCCATTTTTGGAACTGTGGCTACAGCTGGAACATCTGTTGCTGATATTTCGAGTATAAAAATTCCATATTTAATTCTTGGTGCAGCATTTATTATTGTAGCAATTGTTTTTAAATTCTCCTCAATTCCAAATAAAATACCTTCAATTAATGACGATGAATCAATTAAAACTCATACAGGAAATGAAAGGAAAGGTGCGTTGAATTATCCTCAATTAGTATTAGGAATGATTGGGATCTTTGTTTATGTTGGAGTTGAAGTTTCTACTGCCAGTAATTTACCCGAATTTATGAAACAACATATTGGTTTAACAACAGATAAAATTGCTCCCTTTATTTCGTTATTCTGGGCCAGTTTAATGATAGGTCGTTGGACTTCTTCTGTTGGAGCATTCAATATTAAAGGAAGTTTTAAAGATATTATGAGATTTATAATGCCTTATATTGCATTTGGTGTTTTCTTAGTTGTTAATAAAATTGCTAATCACGACATTACCCCATTTTATATTTATGCGTTTGTAATTGTTGCACTTATTGTTGCTGATATATTAAGTAAAGGAAATCCTGCCCGTCAGTTATTGTTGTTTTCGTTGTTAGGAATTGCTGCTTTATTTGTTGGTATGTTAAGTGATGGAATGGTTAGTGTATATGCATTTATTAGCGTAGGTTTATTTTGTAGTACTTTATGGCCTTGTATTTTTACATTGGCAATTGCTGGACTAGGAAAACATACAAATACTGGTTCAAGCTTCTTAATTATGATGATAATGGGAGGTGGGGTAATTAGTTTGTTACAAGGTGTTGTTTCAGCTGATAATTTATTAGGAATTAAGTGGAGTTATCTTGTAGGTGTTGCTTGTTTTGCTTATTTAGCATTTTATGCTTTTAAAGTTTCAGGGATATTAAGAAAACAGGGAATTGATTTTAATCAGAAAAAATCTATTAGTCATTAAAAGAAGTTATAGAATATGAAATTTGTTTTTGTTATTCTTTCTTTATGTTTTGTTATTTGTATACAGCTTTTTGCTCAAACAAATGTTAATGTTATTCCTAAACCTGTAAATGTTAAGGAATATAAGGGTGAATTTATCTTTAATTCATCTACGCAAGTTGTTGCCATAACTGAATTAACAAATGAAACCGTTAATCAGTTCAATGATTTTTTAAATCTGTATTATGGCTTTAAAATAAACATAATTAAAGATTCTAAACCTGGAAAAGGTAAAATTTTCATTAAATTAACAAAAGATAGTATTCCTGGATATTACAAAATAAGAATAGATAGCGATGAAATAGAAATTTCTGGAAGTGAAGTTGGTATATGTTATGCATTTCAAACACTTAAACAGTTGTTGAAACCTGCTGGTAAAAATCTTGCTTTGATAAATTCATGCGAAATTTCCGATTTTCCAAGATATCAATGGAGGGGAATGCATCTTGATGTTTCGCGGCATTTTGTTAATGTTGATTCTGTAAAAAAATATATTGATTACATTTCGTTTTATAAAATGAATGTTTTTCATTGGCATTTGACTGATGATCAAGGGTGGAGAATTGAAATTAAAAAGTATCCAAATCTGACAAAAATTGGTGGTTATAGAAATGGAACTTTAATAGGTTCATATTCAGTAACTCCTCAACAATTTGATACAATTAGATATGGTGGATATTATACTCAGCAACAAATAAAAGATGTAGTTGAATATGCTAAAAAGAAACATGTAACTATTGTTCCTGAAATAGAAATGCCTGGACATGCCTTGGCTGCTATATCTTCATATCCCGAATATTCCTGTACAAATGGTAAATTTGAACCTGCAAAATTATGGGGAGTATTTGATGATGTTTTTTGTGCGAAGGATTCAACAATAAATTTTTTAACTGATATTTTAAACGAAGTTATGGATTTATTTCCTGGGGAGTATATTCATGTTGGTGGAGATGAATGTCCTAAAACAAGATGGAAAACTTGTGCTAATTGTCAGAATGTTATTAAGCGCGAAGGCTTAAAAGACGAAGCTCAACTTCAAAGTTATTTTATAAAAAGAATAGAAAAAGTCGTTAATTCAAAAGGAAAGAAACTTATTGGCTGGGATGAGATATTAGAAGGGGGTTTGGCTCCAAATGCTGCTGTTATGTCGTGGCGTGGAATACAAGGTGGTATTGATGCTGCAAAACAAGGTCATTATGTTGTTATGACACCTGGCTCTCATTGTTATTTTGACCATTATCAAGGTAGTCCAAAATCAGAACCATTAGCAATTGGTGGATATACCACTGTAGAAAAGGTATATTCATATGAACCAACACCAACTGAACTTTCAGCTGATGAACAAAAGTATATTCTTGGTGCGCAGGGTAATGTGTGGACTGAATATATGCCAAATTTTAAACATGTTGAACATATGATTTTTCCTAGAATCTGTGCTCTTTCTGAAGTTTTATGGTCGCAAAAAGAAAATAGAAATTGGGATGAATTTAAAATTCGTTTATCTAAACAATTTATTTTGTTAGATAAAATGGGAATAAATTATTCTAAAGCAATGTATGAAGTATCTGCATCGTTTTCTCCATTGAATGATGGTGTTTCTGTTAATTTAAAATCTGGTTTATCTGATGGTAAAATATTGTACACAATTGATAATTCTGAACCAAATATTAATTCTACTGTTTTTAACAATAATATTTATGTAAAAAACGATTTGACTATTAAAACTGCTTGTTTTGATTCTAAAAAGCAATTAAGTCCTATTTTAGAGCAATCATTTGTTATTACAAAGTCCACAGGAAAAAAAATAACTATGGCAGTTGAACCAAATAAAAGTTATAATAATGGTGGCTCATTTACCCTTGTCGATGGTATAGTTGGTAAAATTCCTTGGTATAGTAAAGAATGGCTCGGTTTTTCAGGAGATAATTTAGATGCTGTTATTGATCTTGGAAAGGAAGAAAACCTGCAATCAGTTATTGTTGATGTTTTGTTAGCAGAAAGTAGTTGGATTTATTTACCTGAAAGTATAGAAGTTTTTATTTCAAACGATGGAATTAATTTTATTTCAGTTTCAAAAGTTGATAATGAAAAAATAAAAGCTTTTGGACGAGCAATTGAAATTCCAATGGGTAATTCAAAAACAAGGTATGTTAAAGTATTTGTTAAGAATTCTGGAATAATACCTGCTGGAAAGTCTGGTGAAGGCCATAATGCATGGTTATTTGTTGATGAAATTCAAATACGATAAATGAATAAGAATATAATTTATATATTGTTTTTACTTGCGATTAGCACTTTGAGTATTCATCTTAAAGCTCAGTTAATTCAAGACTCAATGCAATTATCGCATATTGATAAACAATTTTCGTTACAGCGTGTAATTGCTAAATCAAGAACTTCTCAAATGTTTGAAGTCTTTAAACAGGATATGTCTAAAGATGAATATCAGGCAATGCGCTTTTTGTATGCATATATGCCTTTAATCGATATGGCTGATAAAACGGGGCAGTATTTTTTAGATAACGTTAAAATGTCACTAAAGGCAAGAAGTGAAATGACATGGGGGAATGCTGTTCCTGAAAGTGTGTTTTTACATTTTGTACTTCCAAATAGAGTTAATAATGAAAATCTTGATTCATTCAGAATAGTATGTTATGATGAGTTAAAGAAACGTGTTTCTGGATTATCAATGTATAAAGCAGCATTGGAAGTTAATCACTGGTGTCACGAAAAGGTTACATATAAAGGGTCCGACGAAAGAACAAGTTCGCCTTTAAGTTCCATGCGTTATTCTTTTGGACGTTGTGGCGAAGAATCTACTTTTACAGTTTCGGCATTAAGAATGGTTGGTATTCCTGCCCGTCAGGTGTATACTCCGCGTTGGGCACATTCTGACGATAATCATGCTTGGGTTGAAGTATGGGTTGATGGTAAATGGTATTTTCTTGGTGCATGTGAACCCGAACCTGATTTAAATATGGGTTGGTTTGCAGCACCTGCATTACGCACAATGTTAGTTCATACTCGTGCTTATGGCTGGTATAATGGAACTGAACCTTGTGTTATTAAGAATGAAACTTTTTCAGAATTAAATTTAATAGAGAATTATGCTCCGGCTAAACAAATAACAGTAAAGGTTGTTGATGAAAAACTTATTCCTGTTGAAAATGCAAAAGTTGAGTTTCAACTTTATAATTATTCTGAGTTTTTTCCAATAGCAACAACTTATACAGAAACTAATGGAATTACTTCATTAAAAATGGGATTAGGTGATATTATTGTATGGGCAAATAAAGATGAAAGTTTTGGATATAAGAAAATTTCTGTTGAATCAACTGATACGCTAAATATTGTTATAAAAAATCAAAAAATTATTGATTACGTTGAGGAATACGACTTAACTCCTCCGGTAGAACTTGAACCGTTTAAGGCTAGTAATGATGGAAGAGCTGAAAATGATAAAAAATTAGTAGCAGAAGACAAAATTCGCAATGAATATATGTCAACTTTTAAGGATTCTATTTGGGCTTCAATTTTTGCCGAGTCATTAAATATAAATATTGATAGTACGGTTATGTACATTACTAAAAGTTATGGAAACTGGCATGAGATAGCTTTGTTTTTGCAAATAACAAAGCCTGAAAATCGACCATTTGCTTTAAAACTTTTATCAGTAATCTCCGAAAAAGACTTACGTGATTCAAAAGCTGTAATACTTTCAGGTTATTTAAGTAATGCATTAAAATATTTAACAAAATATAAAGGACAAGAAGATATTTGGGTAAAATATGTTCTTTGTGGAAGAGTTGCAAATGAAATGATGGTATCATGCAAAGAACTTTATAATAACGACTTTTTTTCATCATTGGGAAGTAACGATTTAAATCTCTCACCAATAGGGATAAAAGAAAATATTTTAAATAAAATTACAATTAATACAACTGCAAATTTATTGTCAAGAAATCCATTAACTCCTGTTGGGGTGTATGGGTTGAGAGTAGCTGATTTAAAATCGCGAGATATATTTTTTGTTGCAATGTGCAGAGCAAATGGGTTTGCTGCTCGTTTACAGCCCGAGACCCTTATTCCCCAGTATTTGGAAAATGGTAATTGGGAGAGTTTAAATTTTGAAGAGAAGAATTATAATAAAGTAAATTTTGGTTCAATCGTTTTCAAAAATTTATCTAGCTTCGATCCCAAGTATTATATTAATTTTACTTTAGCATATTTTCAAAATGGTGTATATCGTACTTTACAATTCGATGAAGAGAGAGCATTAAGTACCTTCTCAAATGAGAATAAAGTTACTGCTGGTCAATATATGCTTGTTACCGGAAGTCGTCAACAAAATGGTTCTGTTCTTAGTAGAATTACTTTTTTTGAAGTTAAGGCTGGCGAAACAAAAGAGATTGAAGTTAAAGTTCGCGAATCTAAAATAGAGGAAAAGCCTTGGGGTAAAATTAATGCAGAAAACTTTTTGCTTGAAAGTTATACTTTAAAACAAAATATAAAATTATCAGAGCAAATTAATAATAAGCCATTTGTTATTATTTTTATTGATCCTGATAAAGAACCTACCAAACATGTAATGGTTGATTTAAAACCAGTAAAAAATAATTTTGAAAAATGGGGTGGCTCTTTAATTTTTCTAGTTAAACCTAAAAATGTTACTGGATTTAACTCAAATGTATTTTCGGGTTTGCCTTTACAAAGCCTGTTTTTTGTAGATTATAATGAAGAGTTGTTAAAAGAAATATCTAAACAAAAATCTTTATCGTTAGAAAATGATTTGCCAATAATTATTATGGGTGACGCTAATGGTAATTTGACATATTTTTCAAAGGGTTATAAAATAGGTGTTGGTGAACAATTAGTGAAGAATTTAAAATGAACGAAATTGATAAAAATATAAAATTTACTACAGAAGTAGTTGTTTTTTCGGCAGAAGGTGCAATTGATGCTCAGAATGGTGGAGCTCAAAGGGTAGAGTTATGTGAAAATTCAACCGAGGGAGGCACTACGCCTAGTATTGGTACGATTTCAATAGCCCGAAAACAATTGCATATTAAGTTATTTGTTATGATTCGTCCTCGGGGAGGCGATTTTCTGTATTCAATAAATGAGTTTGAAGCAATGAGGGCAGATATTGAATATTGTAAAAAAAATGGAGTAGATGGTGTCGTCTTTGGTATTCTTAATTCTAACGGTAGTGTAGATACTCATCGTTGTAAATTGTTAGTTGAAATTGCAAAACCGTTATCAGTTACTTTCCACAGAGCTTATGATAGAACATCAAATCCTAAAAAGGCATTAGAAGATATAATTGCATGTGGTTTTAACCGAATATTAACTTCTGGTCAAAAGCCTACTGCAAAAGAGGGTATAGATTTAATTGCCGAAATAATTAAGCAAGCCGATGGACGAATAATTATAATGCCTGGTGGTGGAGTAAGAAAGGAAAATGTAATTGAAATAAAGAAAAAAACTGGAGCTGTTGAATTTCATACTTCTGCCAGAACTATTTTAAAAAGTAAAATGAATAATCCAGAATCAACTTTTATTGAATCAGAGATTTTAGGAACAGATATTAAATTACTTAAAGATTTTGTAGATACATTGAATGAATTAACATAGTGAAAAATATATTTGTAATATTATTGTTATCATTTTCTAATTTTGTGTTTGCACAGAAAGATACTGTTATTAATGTGTCTACTGGCTGGACATTTTCTTTAGGGAAAAGTCATAAGTTATTTCAGGCAAATGTTCCCGGTAGTATTTATACTGATTTGCAAAATAACGGATTAATTGAAAATCCCTTTTATGGTAATAACGAGCAAAAATGCCAATGGGTTGCCGATTCGGTTTGGTATTATAAAAATACATTGATTATTACCAGCGAAACAATGTTGAATCAACATATTGAATTAGAATGCGAAGGTATTGACACTTATTCTAAAATATGGGTAAATGATAGCTTGGTATTATCAACTAACAATATGTTCAGAACATGGAAAAAAGAAATAAAACATCTTTTAAGGTTTGGTATAAATGAAATTAAAATAGAATTCAAACCTGTTTCAGAAACGGCAAATATTGATGCAAGAAAACTACCGTATGTTTTATCAAATGAAGAAAGAGTATTTGTGCGTAAAGCTCAATATCAGTTTGGTTGGGACTTTGCTCCAAAATTAAAGGGTTGTGCAATCTGGCGACCAGTAAAATTGAATGTATGGAATGATTATAAAATTGAAAATGTTCAGATTATTCAAAAACAAATAACACAAAAAATTGCTAAAATTTTAACAGTTATAGAAATTAATTCAATAGTAAATGCTGAACTTAATTTTCAGATAATTGATAATAAAACAGGACAAATATTTTTAAATAACAATGTAGTAGTAAAGAAAGGAAATCAAAAAATAAAATCAGAATTTACAATTGATAACCCAAAATTATGGTGGTGTAATGGCATGGGAGATCCATATTTATATAATGTTTCAATAAATATCTTGGATAATTATGGGCATATTAAAACTACAAAAATTAATATAGGTATAAGAACAATTGAAGTGGTTCAGCAAAAAGATAAAACAGGAAAAAGTTTTTATTTTAAATTAAATGGTGTCCCGGTTTTTGCAAAAGGAGCTAATTATATTCCTGCAAATTATTTTACTTCAAAAAATGATAGTTTGGTATATTTAAGAATTATTAGTGATGCTGTTAAGTCAAACATGAATATGCTTAGAGTATGGGGTGGCGGGGTTTATGAAGACAATAACTTTTACGATTTATGCGATAAAAATGGAATTCTAATATGGCAGGATTTTATGTTTGCATGTGCTATGTATCCTGGTGATAATAATTTTTTAGAAAATGTTAAACACGAGGTTGTATATAATGTTAAGAGATTACGAAATCATCCTTCAATTGCTATGTGGTGTGGTAATAATGAAATTTCTGAAGGATGGTATAACTGGGGCTGGCAAAAACAATATAATTATTCAAAAGCTGATTCTGTTAAGATTTGGAACGATTACCATAATTTATTTAATAAAGTTTTGCCCAAAGTTATAACAGAATACGATAGTTTAAGATTTTACTGGCCATCTTCACCCGAAATAGGTTGGGGTAAAAAGGAAAGTTTATTACAGGGAGATTGCCATTACTGGGGAATTTGGTGGGGAATGGAACCATTTGAAAATTATAAAAGCAAAGTTGGTAGATTTATGTCTGAATATGGTTTTCAGGGAATGCCCGAATTAAATACACTAAATGAATTTTGCGACTCATCTGAATTGGATTTAACTTCATTTACTTTAAAATCTCATCAAAAGCATTTAGTAGGATATGAAACTATAACAAAATACATTGAAAATGAGTATTCTAAACCAAAAGATTTCAACGATTTTATTTATAAGAGCCAATTAACTCAAGCAGAAGGAATTAAAGCTGCAATTGAGGCACATCGCCGTGCAATGCCATATTGTATGGGAACTTTATATTGGCAGATGAATGATTGCTGGCCTGGAGTTACCTGGTCGGGTATTGATTATAATGGAAAATGGAAAGCAATGCAGTATGTTGTTAAGAATTCATATAGGAATATGATTTTGTCTATAACAGAGCGAAACGATTCGGTTTTAGTCTATGCCATATCAGATAATTTAATGCCTAATAAAGGCAAGGTAGAAATAAATTTATTCTCATTTGATGGAAAATGTCTTTATAAAAAAGAACTTTCTGTTGATTTTCCAAAACAATCTTCTAAAGTAATATTTAGTATAAAGCAATCAGAATTATTAACAGATTCATTAATTAATTCAGTTGTACTTATTGCAGAAATAAAAGATGATACGGAATCAATAAAAAAATATTTCTATTTTAATAAAACAAAATATTTAAATTTAAGTAGAGCAGAAATTGATTTAAGTTATAAAAATAACAACGAAGGAATTGATGTTATATTAAAAACAAAATCTTTTGTTAAAGGAATGTATTTGTTTTTAGATAAATCAGAATGTTTTTTTAGTAACAATTATTTTGATATGATTCCAAACGAAGAGTATATCGTACATTGTAAAACA
>CAILUD010000231.1 GCA_903837285.1 uncultured Bacteroidota bacterium
AGGTGGAAATAATATAGAATCAAATATTTTAAATTGTGGCGAATCAGGTTTATGCATACGAATGTTCTCTCCTATTGCTGCATTATTTAACAAAGAATTAAAACTTACTGCATCTGGAAGTTTATTATTAAGGCCAGTAAAAATGGTTGAAGATGCTCTAAAAAAAATGGGTGTAAAGTGTATCTCCAATAATGGCAAACCACCATTAACTATTGAAGGTCCGGTTAAAACAGGTAACATAAAAATTGACGGATCGATCAGCTCACAATTAATAACAGGTTTACTTATATCACTTCCAACAGTAAATTCTGACAGCGTTTTAGAAGTTGATAATTTAGCAAGCAAACATTATGTAGATATTACATTATCAGTAATGAAATCATTCGGAGTTTATGCCGAAAATAACAATTACAAACATTTTGTTATAAAAGGAAATCAGACATACAAACCCACTGAATATTCAATAGAAGGAGATTGGAGTAGTAGTAGTTTTTTACTTGTTGCAGCAGCCATTTCAGGAAAAATAAAAATAACAAATCTTTTTTCAAACAGTTTTCAACCAGACAAAAGTATTATTGAAGTATTAAAATTGGTTGGTGCAAAAGTAAGTATTAAAAAAGATTACATAACCTGCAAACACAGTTCATTAAAGTCGTTTAATTTTGATGCGACCGATTGCCCCGATCTTTTCCCCCCATTAGTTGCTTTGGCATCAAACTGTAAAGGCAAAAGTACAATAACCGGGATACATCGTTTAATTTATAAAGAAAGTAATCGTCTTGAAGTTCTTATCCGTGAATTTTCTAAAATGGGGATAAAAATTATACAAAATAACAATTCACTAGAAATAGAACCCAGAAATTTAATTTCTACTGAAATTAACCCTGAAAACGACCACAGAATTGCAATGGCTGCAGCAATAGCATATCTTGGGAGTAACGAAAAAGTTATTATTCATCAAGCAGAATGTGTTAGCAAATCTTATCCTAGTTTTTGGGAAGAAATAAAATGTATGGGAATTAAAACCGAAGTAATACATGATTAATAAGGAAAAATGGTGGTTTGAAGAAAAAAATGATTTTAAATTTATTAAATTCTCGCATTTTGAAAAATATCCTGAATTTAATTATTTTATAACAACGCGCCTTGCAGGAAAAAGTTCAGGACAATTAAATTCATTTAATTTAGGATTTCAAGAATATGATAACCCAGAAAATGTTATCGCAAATCGTAAATCACTTGCCGAATATCATAATATCCAATTTGAATCACTTATTTTTCTCAGACAAACGCATAGCAATAACATAAAAATTGTAGATTCTTCTGACAAAGCAAAAGGACTATTATCGAAAGCAGATGCAATACAAGATACAGACGGTTATATTTTAACAAAGCCGGGTATTTGCCCTGTTGTTATGACCGCTGATTGTGTCCCAATAATTTTATTTGACCCTGTTAAAAAAATAGCTGGTGTATTTCATGCAGGATGGCGGGGTACATTAAAACTAATTGCACAAAAAGGATTAAAAATAATGAAAGAAGATTACAACTCTGACCCTTTAAATATTTTAGTGTCTATTGGCCCTTCAATTGGTCCATGTTGTTATGAAATAGGTAACGAAGTCGTTGATGAAGTTAAAAAAATCTTTCCTGATAACTTTAATGAACTTTTGATAAAAAAGAAAAATAATAAAACGCATTTAGATTTATGGGCTACAAATAAATTACAATTATTACAAGAAGGTGTTAACGAAAAAAATATTATTATTTGTAATGAATGTACATATCACAATCCCGAAACTTTTTTTTCGTATAGGTATGCTAAAGGAATAACAGGAAGAATGGGAACTGGAATATTTTTTAAGTAATCTGCATATTACTTAACCAGTTTCTTGCATTAGCGATATCTTGAAAAACTTCACAAAACCAACCAATATCAGCTATCTCTTTTTTATATACATCAAGCGACTTTATAAAATTATTATCTGTACTAATAATTGCAACCAGCATTGATTTATTCCAGATTGAGGCAGATTTATCAAGTACCCCTATAATCTCCATCTCTTCATCAGTAAAAGTAATTTCGGAAGAATTCGAAAAATCCCAAAGTTGATATTTCATTTTTTCGAACTTATCAAACGAATACAAATAATTGTCGATATTAATTACATCTTGACCAGTAGATTTTTCAAAAAACTCTACTAAGACGCCATCTTTTTCCCAATTAATTTTGTATCCCATTTCCTTTGCCTGATTAATATAAAGCAAACTTTACAATACTATAAAAACCAATAAATGATTATTTTAGCGGCTAATGTATAACTTTATTTTTTTACAAACAAATTTATATTTATAAAAAAAGACCGAAAAGAATTTCAATCTTTTTTATAAAATATTTGTATTTTTTTATTCGATTTTAGAAATCATCTTAGAAATAACTTTTATTCCATTATCTATTGTTAAAAAATAGACGCCTGCTTCATTACCTGCAATATCGATAGTTGTTAAGCTTGTTCCTTTAGGAATTTCTTTCGACATTATTCTTTTTCCAAGAACATTGTAAATATTAGCAATAACATTATTTTCTGTAACTGAACTAAATTCAATATTTACAAAATCATTTACTGGATTTGGATAAACTTTAATTTCATCAGCAACTTCATTTAAAACTTCGGGCAGTGAAGTTAAAGTAGAACTATCCCATTTATATATTCCTCCATCTGTTGAACTCTGATTAAACCCACCAGCCCATCCGGTATTATAATCATAAAACGAAACAGTGGTATACTGAACAGAACCAGTATCAATATCAAGAAAAGAAGTACAATCATTTAGACTATATGATGAACCTGGAGTTGTTGTGGCAGTGCTTAAACTAGCGCTTACGTCAACCCACATCGAAGTAGTTCCTGGCACAAAATCAATATCTGGTGATTTAACATAAAATCCGGTAGGGGTAACTGTTGTCCAAGTTATTCCGCCATCTATTGTTTTTTTCATTCCAATATAAGCATAAGGTGAGGCTGTTGCTATACCAGTAACAATTCCCACAAGAGCATCTTTAAAAACAGGCGTAACAGTAGATGTAGTCCCCAATCCGGTTACAGAGACTGTCCAGTTTACACCTTTATCGACAGATTTATAAATACGACCCATTGTTGTGCCAAACCAAATAATATTATTACTGGCATCATACATGTTAGTTATTCCAGCTTCTCCGGATAAACAATTAGGAATATTAGCAACAGGAACCTGAGTCCAGGTTGTACCTCCATTTGCTGTAGTGTAAATCACAAAATCAGTCCCAGACGGATCGCCCATGCATACCCCATCATTAGTATTAAAGAAATGCACAAAATCTGCCCAGCTATTTGTAAAGGGAGCTGTAGTTTGTTCTGCCCAAGTTAAGCCACCATCAATGGTTTTAATAATTTTACCACCGGTTCCAGTAATTGGAAACATACAAGCATAACAAATTGTATCGTTAATGGCAAAAAGGTTAGAAACACCAAAGTTTGTAGAATTTGTAAATGAAATCGTACCTGGAGTCCATGAAATACCACCATTTTTTGTGCGAGTAAATTCTCTTATATAAGTTGTAGGACTTGTACCATCATATGCTTTTGCCCATACGATATATGGATTTACAATGGATATTTGATCGACAGCTCTATTTGCTGTAGTAAATCCTGAGTTTTGTTTTATCCATGCCGAAGGTGTTCCACCTACATTAATATAAGCACTTCTGATTTTTATATCAGTTCCATTAGCATTTGTTACCGCAAGAGAAACCTGATAATATCCAGCTACAGCATATGTAATTGCAGGAGGTGTTTGTAATGTTGAAGTTGCAGGGCTTCCACCATCAAATACCCAACTATAAGAAGTCGGATTATTTGTAGAATTATTTATAAAACTTACTGTTGTTGCCACTGGTGGAGTAGTAGTACTTGCAACAAAATCTGCAATTGGAGCTGATGAAGGAGGTTTAATTCTTACTATTACAGAATTATCCTGATTAAAAGTATTGCCACTTGGATTTAAACTTCCTATAGTATAATATCCGTTTGATGATCCAGACCAACCCCAGTTAAAATGAAATTTATTAGTATTATCATAACCATCGCAAACAAATGCATGACCAGATGTTCCGTCTGTGCCAGAATAATACATTGGTCTTCCTGCATCCAATTCTGTTTTTAACATTAAAATCCAATTTGCAGAAGTAAAATCAGCCAAAAATTTTATCTCGGCTGTTGGTGAATAATTAAAATTATTAATTAATGAAGATGGCACATCCCATGAATATGCTCCAGAACCATCTGTTGCATAATTCATATTAACCGATACTCCGCAATGATACATTAATGTTGCTACTGAAGAATTTGTAGATGTTACATTATTTGGCATAGAAGCCCAATTGTATGTTGTTGCACCAAAATTTGCTGTTAATGTGCCGTATGTTGGATGAGTATAAGAATGAGTTCCCGTACCTGTTGTTGGATAACTCCAAAATTTCATAATTTGTGCCATTGCTGTTGCTACACAACCAGTATAACATTTGCCACAGGTCCAAGAAGCTGCTGCGTCTGCTGGACATTGGGCATTATAATAACAACCTTGATCCCAAGTTGTTGTGCACAATGGATTAACAGCAAATTTTGATTGATTAAATTCATTATTCTGAATTCTTTTCCATTCCTTTATAGTAACTGAATTATCAAGCTTATTGTCAATGATCAATTTTATTTGTGTATTATACGAATTATACCAGCTTTGAGCATTAACCGGTAAATTGTTTTTATCAAATGGATCAGTTAAAGAATAGCCTAAAACTGGAGTTACAGCATCATCGGCAGAAACAATAACAAAGCCACCAGATTTAAAAACAAAAATATAAAACGTAGAAATCTGACCAGATTTATATTCTGCAACATCACTAATTGAATAGTCTGTTGTTTTTTCTGCAAAATGTTTATAAACATTAACTGCAACATTTTTTGCAGATTCAAGAGAGACTGATTCAGCAAAAAGCCCAAAACTAAATGCCAGCAACAAAAAAGTAATGGAAAGTTTTTTCATAATAATAAATTTATTGGTTACAGTTAATCAAAGGTATTTAAATTTTGAAAAGAGAAAATCTTTTGAAAGTTTATTTTAAAAATCAGACCAAAAGACTTTACTTTTGGTTGCACTAGCAATACAAAAATTTAAACAGAAAGATTTTAAAAACGACACCAATATAGCTAACGATTTACGATAATTGCTATTTATAAAAACTTATTTTTCTTCAATAAGATAAAGTTTATTGTCTTCAACTTTATAATACAAAGGAGCAATTATTACTTTTGGATATCTTAGTCTTAAACGCATTGTTTCACTTATTATAAAATCTGTTTCACTACCAATTTCAAACAAAGGCGCATAATGCATAAAATGCTCTTCTGCTTTTTCAATTTCCCAACCAGCAGTTTCAACTAATCCATGGATAAATTCTTGTTTACGCGAAACCAGATTTACCATTCCGCAATGATTATGAGCAATAAGTACAATATAACTTACTTCTCCAACAGCAATAGCATAAGAAACTTTAAATTCGCTATGTCGTAAATTTGCACCACCTGAACGAATTATAAATGCGAAGTTATCGGGCATGTGCAGATGTTTGCGATTATCCATACACATTCCCACTAAAAGCTGTGCTTTTTCATAATTAATGTATGGCCTGTTTAAATTGTGATATTCCAGAAGAAGCCCGATAGGTGTATTTCTATACTCTGGAAGTATATCATCTATAGAATTTATTGATATTAAATTTTTCAAAAGCTGAATTTTATTAATGTATAATTAATTTATTGAATTTTTTGCTGAAACAACAAAATCTTCTTCTCTTTTTTCTGCTTCATAAACTCTTCCCCATTTTATCATAACCCATAATCGTTCGTGAAAATAAAAAAGTATAATTTTTGTAATTATTTCTGAGAAACCTAATTTAAATGCACCTACCCATTTTCCGGTTACAAACCAGGATAATATTGTTGAATCAACAGAACCAACCACTCTCCAGGATATTCCTTTTACTAAACTTCGCCAATGCGCAACTTTACCATCATTATATCTACCTATCTTAATAATATTCCAAAGTCTTTCATGTAAGAAATACAACAATATTTTAGTCATTAATTCCAATGCAGCTATAGATCCTGCATGCTTTGCATTGTCGAAAATTAGCCATGATAACAAAAAGGTATCAATTGAACCAAAGACCCGCCAGCTCACACCTTTAACCACACTTCTTAAATTTGTATCTCTCATTCAAATATGTAAATATGTAGCAAAGATATTATAAATATCTGAATAGTCTACAAGGGCTATAGAATAAGTTGAAAATTATTTTTTAATTCTCGTTAAGATCCTTTACAATAAAACAATAACCGCCATCAAGAATTAAATAGCCATAATCATAGCAAAAATAATATATACTTCCTTTTTTGGTGGTATAAACATGAGTGAAATATGTAAAATTAAATCCTTTTTGAATAAGTTTATCACGAGAAATTTTAGTCTTTTTATTTTCGGTACAATTCAAAAGTATTTTTCTATTCTTACGCAATATGTTATTAACATTTCGCATTAAAGAAGTAACATCATTATGAATTTTGTTATTATATGAATTTCGACATGCATCTGAACAAAATTTTTGATCGGCGCGACCATGTAAAGCATCACCACATTCAAGACATATTCGTTGAGTATTCTCCATACTAAACAAGTTTACTTTTGAATAATTCTGTTAAAAAAATCGAAGAATAATCTAACTCCAACACCTGTTCCTCCAAGTCCACGATATGAATCTTTTGAATTTGCAAACGCTGTTCCTGCTATGTCCAGATGTATCCATGGATATTCGGTAAATTTTTCTAAAAATTTAGCTGCAGTAATTGCCCCTGCATATTTTCCACCAACATTTTTAAGATCTGCAATTTTTGATTCTATCATTTCAGAATAGTCATCCCATAACGGAAACTGTACTAATCTCTCATAAGTTTCATTACCCGACTGCTCAAGTTTTGAATATAATTCATCGGCATCTTTTGAAAATGCTACAGATGCAACTTTACCTATAGCAGCAATTGCAGAACCTGTTAAAGTTGCAATATCAATAACCAACAGCGGATTATATCTTTTCGCATAACAAAGTGCATCGGCAAGTATCATCCTTCCCTCAGCATCAGCATTAAGCATCTCGACAGTAGTTTTATTCATCATTTTTATAATATCGCCAGGAGCATAAGCATTACCAGAAGGACGGTTATCTGTTGCCGGAATTAACCCAACAATATGAATAGGCAGTTTTGCTTTTGCTGCTGCATACATTGCTCCAGCAACTGAAGCGGCTCCACTCATATCACATTTCATATAATCCATACTGTCGCCAGTTGGTTTCAGGCTTAGTCCACCAGAATCATAAACTACACCTTTTCCAACCAAAACAATTGGGTTATCACTAATACAGCGTTTAGGTTTCCACTCCATAACAGTAAATGTAGGGGGATCAACACTACCCATATTAACCGCTAACAAACCACCCATTTTAAGTTCGGTAATCTTTTTCTTATCAAAAACTTTTACTGAAAAACCAGCTTCTTTACCCATCTTCTCAATTTCTGATGAGAGCTGTTCGGCATTAAGTACATTAACGGGTTCATTAACTAAATCGCGAGAAATAACAACGGCTTGTGATATATATTTAAGTTGTTCCCATTTCTTTTTATTTGGTTTTAACGAAATAATAATTGCCTTTTTTAAACTATTGTTTTTCTTATCTGTTAAATATTTGTCGAATTTATAAGAGCTAAGCAAAAGTCCTTCTACAAAAGCAATCGCAAAATCTTCATTGCCGATTAAATCAACTATCTGTATCTCTTTTTCCTCATTTTCTTTTAAGCAAGCTTGCAATTTGTTTGCAGATTTTCTTAAATCCTCTTTTACTTGCCATTCAATTTTTTTCGTTTCAAATACTCTAAAATAAATCCAATTTGAATATGCATTTATATCTATATTTTTTTTATCACTTTTAATTTCATCTTTTAAAAATTTTAATTCCGTTTTTGAAAGATTTAAATTAGAAATATTAGTATCTTTTTTAATCAAGTAAACTACACTTTTTTGAATTGCAATTTCAGAAGCAAAAGAAATTTCTGGTATCATATTAAATAGTTTTGGGATAAAAATAATGAAAAAAACTGTATTTACTCCTTTGAAACAAAATCAAATCCTAAACCTGCCACAAATTGAATAGAAGAAGTAAATATTTTTGCATATCCAAGAGAAACTGGAATTTTAGCATAAGCAGTAGTAGATTTGACCTCAGTATTAAAATATAGTCGTTTTAATATATACCATCTTTTTCCTAGACTAAGATTAACTGCCGGACCGCTTAGATAGTATGTTGTATTTAAAAATGCTCCTTTATCTTCAAATGCATAACCACGAATTTCGGTTTCGGGGTGCGCAAAAACAACCCCTAATCCCATTCTGAAAAAATAATCGCCTTTTTTTATTCTTCCATAATTAATAAAAAACATATTAAATCCATGCGAAATGCTAAATCGTCTAATTTCTGGTGGTTTATTGCTAAGATATAACTTTTGGTGAATTGCCTCTATCTCAAATAGATTATTGTTTTTAATCTTACTAAAACGCCAATCCCAATAAGGTGGAAGTGCAAATGGTTCGGTATAAAACTTAGCATTTGAAATTTTAATATCATCAAATCCAGATTGATGAATTTTAATAAAAGCTGGTATATTATATGGTACACCACCGCAAAATTCAAATGACAATTTTGTTTGTGCTATACCTATAAATGTTGACACAAATAATAATATTGAAACTAAAAGTTTCTTAATCATATAAATCTTTAATCCCTATAAGGTTTTTACAAAATTAAAGAAAGTTCTTGTGTTCAAATTAAAAATATTACTTTTTCGCAAAAAACATTATGGCCTTTAGTATATCTTTGAATTTTGAATAGAACATTAAAATGAGCAGCGGAATTTTATTTAAAGTTTTAATTGGATTTACTTTAGCAATTTTAACTTTTTATGGAGATCATGGAAAGGTCACTATTACTAATTCTAATATTTCATCAAATAAAATTATTTGGACAGAAATTGAACAAGGACTTTACTTTTCGGAATTTGATGCGCCGTTAAAATCTAAAGTAAATGATTCTAAAATTAGTGTACTAAAAATAGACCCTGATTTTTTTTCTTTGGAATTACTTACTGCCACCGAGTATGACAGTTTAAGAAGAACACCTGAGCAATGGAGTCTTGATTTTAATCTTGTGGCTGTTGTTAATGCTGGAATGTTTAATTTATCAGATCATATAACCTGTTCGGGATATTTAAAAAATTACGACCACATAAATAGCGGTAAAATGCGTGAGAATTTTAGAGCAATGGCTATGTTTAATCCCAAATCTTCAAATTTTCCTGCAATGACTATTGTTGATATGGAAAAGGAAAACTGGGCTTTTTATATGGAAAACTATAATTCCATGTTTCAATGTATACGAATGATTGATTGCAATCAGGAACATGTATTATGGAAACCACGAAGGCCAATTTCTAGCAGCATGGCGGTTCTTGCAACAGATAAAAAAGGAAACATCCTTTTTATTTTTTCGCGATCACCATATACAGCAAACCAAATGAGCCAAATGCTATTAAATCTTCCATTAAAAATTTATAGTGCGATGTACCTTGATGGTGGTCCGGAAGCATGTATTTATGTAAATAATGGAAATACTCTTATCGAAAAAGTTGGTAGTTGGGTTTCGCCAGGATACGCAAACGATGACAATAATTATCAATGGGAATTGCCTAATGTTATTGGAGTTAAAAGAAAATAAATATCTGATTTAAATTATCTATTCTTATATTTACATTATGGAAAATATGGAATTTAAATCATCACCCGAAATACAAGAAAAACTTTCAACTTATGGAACCGTTAAGTTATTTAAAGAAGGTGATATTATTCTAAATGAAAACGCATACATAAATGTTATTCCAATTGTTATAAAAGGAAGCATAAAAGTTTTACGGACAGATGAAGACGGGCGTGAAATTTTACTTTATTATATAAAATCTGGCGAAAGCTGTATCATGTCAATATTTGGTGGAATACATAACGATACAAGTAAGGTTAAAGTTGTTGCCGAAGAAGAAACAGAAATATTATTTATTCCAATTGATAAAGTAAGTTTGCTTATTAAGGATTATCCCGAGTGGGTTGACTATATTTTCAGACTTTATCATAAAAGATTTGAAGAATTATTGGAAGTAGTAAATGCAGTCGCATTTAAAAAAATGGATGAAAGATTGTTAAATTTACTACAAAAAAAGTGTGAACTTGCAAAAAATAAAACTATTTCGGTAACTCACGATCAACTTTCAAATGAACTGGGAACCGCCCGGGTTGTTGTATCCAGACTACTTAAGCAGATGGAAAACGAAAATCTTGTAATACTGGGCAGAAATAAAATTACCCTTATGTAACAAAAGTAGCTGTACTCAATATTTTATTGTTTGACCTTTGCAGTGTAAATAATTAAACACTTAAAAAATCAAATATATGAAAATTAACATGGGTACAATCGACAGAGCTGCAAGAATACTTGTAGCAGTCGTAATCGGAATCGCTTATTTTGCAAACATTATTTCAGGAACATTAGCAATTGTTCTTTTAGTCTTCGCTTCAATTTTTATTCTTACAAGTTTAATTGGATTCTGTCCGCTATATTTGCCATTTGGACTCTCTACAAGAAAAAAAGAACCTAAAACTAATAATGTAATATGAAATATTTAATAGTTGGTGCTGTAGCCGGTGGGGCAAGTACTGCTGCCAGATTAAGAAGAAATGACGAGCATTCAGAAATCGTTATTTTCGAAAAAGGCGAATTTATATCTTATGCAAATTGCGGTTTACCATATTATATAGGTAACGTAATAAAAAACAGAAATGCATTGTTTGTTCAAACTGCAGCATCGTTCAACAAAAGGTTTAATATTGATGTAAGAACAATGACAGAGGTTACTTCCATCAATACCTCAGCAAAAACGATTACTGCAAAAAATCATATTACCGGAGAAGTATATGAAGAAAGTTACGATAAATTAGTTTTATCTCCGGGTGCAGAACCTATTCGCCCACCACTTCCAGGTATTTCGAATGAAGGCATTTTCACTTTAAGAAATGTTGCAGATACCGATTATATTAAAAGTTTTGTTCAACAAAAAGAAGTTAAAAAAGCTGTTGTAATTGGCGCAGGATTTATAGGTTTAGAAATGGCCGAAAACCTTCATGAACTTGGCTTAGATGTTACAATAGTTGAAATGAGCCATCAGGTTTTAGCACCTGTAGATTTTCCAATTGCTGCAATTCTGCAACAACATATACGTTCAAAAGGAGTTCATCTTAGATTAAGCACTACTGTTAGCGGTTTCGAGAAAACTGAAAGTAATTTAAAAGTATTATTAAAAGACGGAGACGTTTTAGATGCTGATGTTGTTATACTTTCAATTGGGGTAAAACCAGACACAAAACTTGCAATACAAGCAGGATTAAAAATTGGCGAAGCTAAAGGAATCTGGGTTAATGAATTTATGCAAACATCAAATCTCGATATTTATGCTGTTGGCGATGCTATTGAGTTTAACAACCCCATAACAAATAAGTCGATGATAACTTATTTAGCTGGACCTGCAAATAAACAAGGACGTATTTGTGCAAATAATTTAGCCTTTGGTAACACCCAAAAGTATAATGGTTCAATAAATACAGCTATTGTAAAAGTATTTGATATGACAGTTGCAACTACGGGTACAGCTTCAAAACATTTACATCAGGCAAATATTAAACATATTGTTTCAACAACAAATAGTGGATCGCATGCAGGTTACTATCCCGGTGCAAAACAAATGACTATTCAGATTGCTTTTTCTCCAGAAAATGGCAGATTATTAAGCGCTCAGATAGCTGGATTTGATGGTGTAGATAAACGCTTAGACATACTTGCATCAGCAATAAAAAGAAACAGTACAATTGATGAAATTACTGAATTCGAGCATGCATATGCACCTCCTTTTTCATCGGCAAAAGACCCTGTAAATATGGCTGGTTTTGCAGCAGAAAATATATTACTAAATAAATCGCGAATATTTTACTGGAACGAATACAACCAAATTACTGCCGATGATATTCTGATTGATGTTAGAACAAAGAACGAATATAGTGCAGGTAAAATTTTAAATGCAATAAATATCCCTGTTGACGAATTAAGAAACAGAATATCAGAAATTCCAAAAGACAAAAAGATATACATTTATTGTTTAGGCGGTTTAAGAGGATATATAGCTCAAAGAATATTATTGCAGAATGGTTATAATAATGTTTTAAACCAATCTGGCGGTTATCAATTATGGGAAACATGTACTCGTGAAGAAGAATTAACAAAGAACAATGTTCACGAAAAAGAATTAAGCAATGAACTTCGTTAAAAAATATAAATTAACTATAATTGGAATTATAGTAGGTGCCATTGTTGGCTATCTTTATTATCACTTTGTTGGATGCTCAAGCGGAACTTGTGCTATAACTTCAAAACCAATTAACAGTACTTTATATGGAGCTTTGTTAGGTGGATTATTACTTAACACTTTAAAGAAAGATAAAGAAAAATCAAAAACAGAAATAAAATGAATATCGAAAAAATTATCAAAGAAAATCAAGGCACAATAGTAGATGTGCGAACACCTCAAGAATTTTTTGAAGGAAATGTTTCAGGGTCAGTAAATGTTCCATTACAAGACATTCAAATGAGATTAGACGAAATAAAACTATTAAAAACACCTTTAGTGCTTTGCTGTGCCTCAGGTGCAAGAAGCAATGCGGCTTATAATTTTCTTGCACAACAAGGAATAGATTGCTGTAATGCAGGAACCTGGTTAAACGTAAATTATTATCAATCTTTAACAGTATAACAAATGATACAAGCAATTAAAAGCATATTGGGGTTTGGTCCAAAAGTGGATTATTCCGAATTAGTAAAACAAGGTGCAATAATCTTAGATGTTCGCACAAAAGGTGAATTTGAAAGCGGTCATATCAGAGGTTCCGTAAATATTCCGGTTGACGCGTTAAGTAATAATATTAAAAAGTTTAAAGATAAGAACAAAGCTATTATTACATGTTGTGCAAGCGGATCGAGAAGCGCAATGGCAAAAAGTGTATTAAAATCAAATGGCTTTTCGCAAGTACACAATGGTGGAAGTTGGTATAGCTTAAAAAACAAAATATAGTGATAAAGAATGTTCTTTTAAGCAATTGGCATTTCATGCGAATTATAAGATTAGTAGCGGGAATTTATTTCGCTATTAATGCTTTTAAAACGCACGATACAATTTCTGGAGTAATTTCTGTATTTCTGTTATTTCAGGCAATTACAAATACCGGATGTTGTGGAGTTGGAGGTTGTGCTACAACACCAGTAAAATCTGATAAGAATAATTCAGAAGAAATAGAATTTGAAGAAATAAAACAAAAAACATGAGCACATTTTCAGATATAATTAATCAGGATAAATTAACATTAGTCGACTTTTCGGCAGAATGGTGCGGACCATGTAAAATGATGAAACCCATTTTAAATGATTTAAAAAGTAAAATTGGTGATAATGCAACAATTATAAAAGTAGATGTTGACAAAAGTCCAAAAGCTGCTTCTGAGTATAATATTAAAGGCGTTCCTACTTTAATGCTTTTTAAAAACGGTGAAATAAAATGGAGGCAAGCAGGTGTTGTACAGGCAAATAAACTAGAACAAATAATTAACAATCATTTAACTATATGAAAAACTATTTAATAATCAGCAATATTATAATTGCATTTTTAATTGTAAGCTGTTCAACTGGTCAAACACAGCCAATGAAACCAGCACTATCAGCAACAGAATTTTCAAAAAAAATAACACAATTACCAAAGGCAAATATTATTGATGTTAGAACTCCGGAAGAATTTATAAAAGGTCATTTAAAAAATTCGAAAAATATTAATATGTATGCAAGTGACTTTCAGGAACAAATTGCAAAATTAGATAAGTCAAAGCCTATTTTCGTATATTGTTTAAGTGGCTCTAGAAGTTCTTATGCTGTTAATAACATGAGAAATTCAGGATTTAAAGAAGTGTATGATCTTTCTGGAGGAATTATGACCTGGAGAGCAGCCAATTTACCAGAAACAACTGATAACGCAGTTACTTCAACAGGAATGAGCAAAAAACAATTTGAAGATTTATTAAAATCAAACAAACTTGTACTAATTGATTTTTATGCCGACTGGTGTGCACCTTGTAAAAAGATGAAACCATATTTAGAAGAAATTTCAAAAGATATGGCCGATAAAGTTGTTGTAATTCGCATAAATGCTGATGATAATCAAGCATTATGTAAGGAAATGAAAATTGACGCACTTCCTGTTTTATCATTGTATAAAAACAAAGCTCAAATCTGGACAAACAAAGGATATATCAGTAAAGAAGACGTTGTAAAACAACTAAAATAAACACTCTTATTTTAAACGTCATCCTGAGGCACTCGAAGGATGGCAGTCTTCGAGAGCCTCAGACCGACTTCAAGTTGAGTACTCTTATATAAGTATAGAAACCCTTCATCAAATAAATTGCATTTTACAATTTGAAGTTTGGTAATTATAGCTCGTTATTTATACTTTTGTAGTATTATTGTAAATAATGAATTACCAAACTTACACTTTAAAAAACGGACTTCGTTTAATTCACCAGCAAACCGAGAGGCAAGTTGCTCATTGTGCTATAATTGTTAATACAGGCACAAGAGATGAACTAGAACATGAGCATGGAATTGCACATTTTCTTGAGCACATTGTTTTTAAAGGCACAAGCAAACGTAAAGCTTATCATATTATTAGCAGAATGGAAGATGTAGGTGGCGAAATTGATGCTTACACAACTAAAGAAGAAACATGTATTTACGCATCCTTTCTGAGCCAGTATTACGATAGAACAATGGAATTAATGAGCGATATGATTTTTAATTCTTCATATCCCGAAAAAGAAATAATTCGTGAAAGAGATGTGATTTTAGATGAAATAAATTCTTATAATGATAGTCCAGCCGAATTAATATATGACGATTTTGAAGAACTTATTTTCGATGGACACCCGCTTGGCAGAAATATTTTAGGCACTAAGAAATCACTAAAAAAGTTTTCGGGAATAGATTTAAAAGAATTTGCAAAAAGAACGTACAATACAGATCAAATGGTTTTCTGCTCCGTTGGAAATATAACATTTGAAAAAATAATTAAATACTTTGAAAAATATTTTGGCGAAATTCCTGCAAATCCTCGGAACTGGAAACGTAAACCATTTAAAAATTTAATTCCTATACAAAAAATAATTTCAAAAAAAACTCATCAGGCACATTGTATAATAGGAACTACAGCATTTAATTTCAGAGACAAAAAACGACTTCCTTTTCTTTTATTAACAAATTTATTAGGTGGATCAGGATTAAATAGCAGATTAAACCTTTCACTTCGCGAAAAGAATGGATTAGTTTATTATGTAGAATCTTCTTATACACCATATTTTGATACAGGAATTTTTAATATTTATTTAGGTTGCGATAAGGACAAACTTAACAAAGCACAACATCTTATTTATAAAGAAATTTCAAAAATCAAAAATGATCTTCTTGGAATTAACCAACTACAACGAGCGAAACAACAAATGACGGGACAAATTGCTATTTCACTTGAGAACTCAGAAAATTTATTATTAAGCCTTGGGAAAAGCTATTTGCTTTACAATAAAGTTGACAGTATTGAAGTGGTAACAGAAAGAATTGAACAAATTACATCAAAAGACATTCTGGAAGTTGCAAATGAGGTTTTTATTGAAGACAATTTTTCAACTCTAATTTACAAATGAATTTGAGTCAGGATATTGAAAAATATATTTTGGATCACTCCGAACCAGAATCAGACATTTTACGAGAATTAAATCGCGAAACAAACGTACATATTTATCATCCACGTATGCTTTCTGGTCATTTGCAAGGCAGGGTTTTAAAAATGTTAAGCAGTATGATAAAACCCGAAAATGTTCTCGAAATTGGAACATATACCGGTTATTCTGCAATTTGTTTAGCTGAAGGATTACAGCCTAATGGAAAAATTCATACTATAGAAATTAACGACGAACTAGAAGATTTTATAAGACCTTATATCAAAAAAGCTGGTTTTGAAAATAAAATTATTTTACATTTTGGTGATGCTCTTAAAATTATTCCAACCCTAAATATAAATTTCGATTTAGTTTTTATTGATGGAGATAAACGTGAATACATTGAATATTACAATTCAATTATTAATTCTGTAATAAAAGGCGGTTATATTATTGCCGATAATGTTTTGTGGGATGGCAAAGTAACTGAAAGCAATGAAAACATGGACGAACAAACACTTGGAATAGTAAATTTCAACAAAATGGTACAAGAAGACATCAGAGTTTCAAATGTTATTTTTCCTATTAGAGACGGAATGATGATAATGCAAAAACATTAAACCATTTGTTATGGAATCGCAAGAATTCTTAAATACACTGATAATTAAGCAAGCTGAAAAACTTATTAAGAATAAATCATATTTAGCAGCAATTATAATTTTAACTATTGGTATTGAAGTAATGGGAGGCTTTTTTGATAAAAAACCATTAAAATCGCCAAAACAATCAAAAGCAAGATTTAATATTGCAATTAATAAACTTTTTGGAGGAAAATACTCTGCAATAAACGGAAATGATACCTTATATGAAATGCTTCGCAATCAATTAATCCACTCCCTAACAATTAGCAATAAAATACAGATTTCTTTTGAAAAAGAACATTTAAAAGATTTTGATGGCGCTATAATATTTAACCCAATAATTTTTTTTGATGATGTAAATAAAGCATACATTAAATTAACAGCTATGCTTGAACAAAAAAAAGCATATTCAAAACGAATCTCTGATAACGTGATTGAATTAGCTCAATTTATCTAAACAATATTTTATAACATATACCCTCTAACTTTTTACGAATCGAAAAACGATACTATTTATTGCATTTATCACATGTTATTAAACATCTTTTATTAGAGCATTTGTCATTGTTCGCGAGAACAATGACTTAACTCATCTTTTTTTATATCTCTTATATATAATCTTTTACGTTACATGTTTTAAGTGCCCTTTTTCCATTTTGCTGATTATTAATTGTCTTTAAAATCACATATTACGATTTTTAGATATTCAAAATAATAGTTAAAATATTTGCGATTAGATTAAAATGATTATAAATTTGAGTGATCAAAATAGGTTTTAAAACATATTTGATTAAAATTTAAAAAACGACACTAAAAACCTTTTATACAAATCAATTTTTTATAACAAATTAAAATTAAAAATTATGTCACTTTTAAAAGAAAAGCTACGTACAATTTTTCCTCAACAGAAGGCAGAAATCGCCCAGATGCTTAAAGAGCATGGCGATAAAGTTGTTGACAAAGTAACCCTTGCACAAGCCTATGGCGGTTTACGCGGAGTAAAAGGCCTAGTTTGCGACACTTCAGAAGTTCCACCAGATAAGGGATTAATTATCAGAGGATACGAATTAAAGACTATTACCGATAAATTACCTGAAGAAATATTATTTTTACTTCTTACGGGACAATTACCAAATGCAGAAGAATTAAAAGATTTGCAAAATGAATTAAAAGGCAGATCTGAAGTTCCTGCTTATGTTTGGAGTGTTATTGATGCAATGCCTGCAGATTCTCATCCAATGACAATGTTTAACACAGCTGTTCTTATTATGCAACGCGAGTCTGTTTTTGCAAAAAGATATGACGAAGGCATGAAAAAAGATGAGTACTGGGATGCAACATACGAAGATGCAATGAATATTATTGCTACACTTCCTGCAATTGCTGCTTATGTATACAGAAAAAGATTTAACAAAGGTCCAAGAATCGAACAAGATAAAAACGCCGACTGGTCGGGTAATTACGTTCACATGCTTGGTTTACCAAATGAGAATGACGAATTTGCTAAATTAATGAGATTGTATTTAAACTTACATAGCGACCATGAAGGTGGAAACGTAAGTGCATACTCATCTGCAACAATTAGCTCAGCATTATCAGATTTATATTATTCATTATCTGGCGGATTAAACGGATTAGCTGGTCCATTACACGGTTTAGCAAATCAGGAATGTTTAGGTTGGGTACTTGAAACAATGGAAAAATTCAACGGTGCACCAACTGAAGAACAATTATTCAAATTTGCACAGGACACATTAGAATCAGGCAAAGTTGTTCCTGGTTATGGCCATGCTGTATTAAGAATTACTGATCCACGTTTTGATGCTTTCTTGGCATTTGGAAAAGCTCACATGGCAAACGACCCAGTTTTCCAGACAGTAGAGAGAGTATTTAACACTGTGCCAAAAGTTTTATCACAAGTACAAAAAATTAAAGATCCTTGGCCAAATGTTGACGCTGGCTCTGGTGCTTTGTTATATCATTTTGGATTAAAAGAATTCAGTTATTATACTGTATTATTTAGTGTTTCAAGAGCTTTAGGTATTTGTGCTCAATCAATTGTTTCAAGAGCTATGGGATACCCTATTACCCGTCCAAAATCTCTACCAACAGCTGGATATAAAAAAATAGTAACTGCAACAGTAAACGTATAAAATAAATTATATAAATTAACAATAAATAGAATATGAAAATATCAGTAATTGGAGCTGGAAACGTTGGAGCAAGTTGTGCTCTAGAAGTAGCTCAAAGAGAAATTGCTACTGAAGTAATTCTTCTTGACATTAAAGAAAATTATGCAAACGGTAAAGCTCTTGACATGTGGCAAACCGCATCAGTTGATGGTTTCGACACAAGAGTAATTGGCGTAACAAATGACTATGCAAGAACAGCAAATTCAGAAATCGTAATCATTACCTCTGGTAAACCACGTTCACCAGGAATGAGTCGCGATGACTTAATAGCCACAAATGCAGATATCGTTAAAAGCGTTACAGAACAAGTTGTAAAATATTCGCCAAAAGCAATTATTATCGTTGTTTCTAACCCTCTTGACGTAATGTCTTATTGCGCATTTCTTAGTGCAAAAATCGACTCAAAAAGAGTATTTGGCATGGCCGGTATTCTTGACACTGCACGTTACAGAATGTTTTTATCTGAAGCATTAAATGTTTCTCATAAAGAAATTCAGGCAATTTTAATGGGCGGTCATGGTGATACTATGGTTCCACTTCCACGTTATACTACAGTTGCTGGCATTCCAGTTACCGAGCTTATCGAAAAAGATAAATTAGATGCTATTATCGAGAGAACTAAAAAAGGTGGTGGCGAAATAGTAAATCTTTTAGGAACTTCTGCCTGGTATGCTCCTGCTGCTGCTGCTGCTCAAATGGCCGAAGCAATTATTAAAGATCAAAAACGTGTATTTCCAGTTTGCGCATGGTTACAAGGTGAATATGGCTTAAAAGACATTTATCTTGGCGTTCCTGTTATACTTGGAAAAAACGGTATCGAAAAAATTATCGAACTTAAATTAAACGAAGAAGAAACTGCATCACTTCACAGTTCTGCTAAAGCAGTTAAGGAAGTTATGGATGTTTATGATAAAATGACTGCACAATAAGCGCATTTTAATAAAATGCAAAATGGGAAGCAATTAACTTGCTTCCCATTTTTTATTGTTAAACACTATCGATAATCCACTAATTTAATTTACTTACAATTTCATATGTGTCGCGGGCAATTACTAGCTCTTCATTTGTCTCAACAACCATCACAGTTACTTTAGAATTGCTCTTTGTTAAGACACCGGTTCCTCTTTTGCCTTTATTTAAATCAAAGTCGAAATCTACACCTAAATATTCTAATCCTTTGCAAGTTTCCTGACGGGTATAATCATCGTTTTCTCCAATTCCACCGGTGAAAACAATTAAATCGACCCCACCCATTGCAGCAGTATATGACCCAATATATTTTTTAACTCTATATGCATACATATTCAATGCAATATTTGCTCTCTCGTTACCTTCATTTTTAGCAGCCAATATTTCTCTCATATCAGAAGAAACACCTGTAACACCTAACATTCCACTATGTTTATTTATTAAAGTATTTGCTGCATTTACACCAATTTCTTCTTTCTGCATTATATAAGTTAAAATTCCAAGATCTAAATCACCGGAACGTGTACCCATTATTAATCCTTCAACAGGGGTAAATCCCATACTTGTGTCAATTGACTTACCATTCTTTATTGCAGTAATTGAAGCTCCATTTCCTAAATGACAAGTAATAATTTTTAATGAATTAAAATCTTTCTTTAAAATTTCGCATGCTTTTTTTGAAACATACATATGACTTGTGCCGTGATAACCATATTTTCTTATGCTATATTTTTTATATAAAGAATATGGTATTGCATACATATAAGCATAATCGGGCATTGTTTGATGAAATGCTGTATCAAAAATTGCACATTGTGGAACACCTGGCAACAATGAGTTAATTGCATAAATACCTTTTAAATTTGGTGGATTATGCAAAGGAGCAATAATAGAACATTCCTCTACTTTCTCAATTACTTCAGGGGTAATTAAAACACTGGTTTGAAATTTTTCGCCTCCATTTACAACACGATGACCAACAGCTTTAATTTCATCAAGATTTGTTATGGAACCATGTTTTTTACTTGTTATAGTACCGAGCACATACTCTATTCCTTGTTGGTGATCGAGTACTTCGCCATCTAATCTAACTTTATCCCCATCAATTCTTTCTTGTTTAAGAAAAGAACCTTTCATTCCAATTTTCTCAACTATTCCTTTAATTATTGCTTCCTCAGAAGGTAAATCATATAGTTGGTATTTTATTGATGAACTTCCGCAATTTAATACTAAAATCTTCATAATGAATTCTATTTTTATAAATCAATTATATGTAATTCGGCTTGTTTAGTAGAACGTTTTCCATTTTTATCGTAAGAATAAAACCCCTGTGAAGTTTTTCTACCCAAGTGGTTTGCTCTAACTAAACGTCTAATTAATGGTGATGTTTTATACTTCATAAAACCAAATTCATCATAAAGATTATCCATCCAACTTTGAATTTTATCTAAACCAATTTTGTCGGCTAATTCAAATGGTCCAAGTATTAAACCGAAATAATTTTTCATTGTTAAATCGATACTTTCCCGACTTCCAACACCCTCCATTAAAACATCACAAGCTTCATTAATCATTGCTGACACAACTCTAACGCTAATTAAGCCTGGTGATTCTTCAACAAGTATTGGAGTTTTATTAATTAGTTTAACAAATTTCACTGCGTTATCATAATTTTCGGAACTTGTATGTAAACCCCTTACCACCTCAACAACCCTTGCATTAGGGTTAGTTGTTAAAAAATGAATGCCTATTGATCTGTCTTTGTTTTTTAAGAATAAAGAGAGCTCTGTAATTATTGCGGCTGTAGTGTTAGTTGCAATTATACATTTATCGCATACATTTTCTTCAATTTTAATAAAAATTGATTTTCGTGTTTCGAATAAAAGCTCGTTTGATTTTGATTTTATACATTCAATAACTAATTCGCACCCTTTTAAATCAACAAAATTTGTTGTTCCTTTTATTCTCGATAACACTAGTTTTTTTTCTCCTGAGGTCATTCCCCAATGATCAATTTGTTTATCAAGATTTTTTTCGAGTTCGCGAATTGAATGCTGAATTCTCTCTTCGCTAAGTTCAACAAATACTACATCCATTCCGCTCTGACTAACTGCCAAAGAAATTTCACGACCTACCATCCCACAACCAATAATACCAATTTTAGAAAACTGATTTTTTGGTTTGTCTTTCTGACTTAAGCCATAATCTTCAATTTGTTCTACTAACAATTCTGACATGATTAAATATTTTAATTATTAAAGAGATTCTAAAAAAAAAGATTCTGATTTGTTATTCCGAGACAATTACCAATTCTATAGATTTTCTATAGAATTTAAATGTTTAGAAAGCTAAAATTACCTTCTTTTGTTTTTGAAATTTATGACAATTATCAAGTTTAAGTATCACTTTTCACTGTTATTAAGCATTAAGGATTATACTTTGAACCATCAAGAATAATTTCATAGTTACTTTCAAGCATAAGTTGTTGAAGAGATATTTCGGGGTGATTATTCATATATTTATTTACAATTCTCCAGCCAATCCAAACGCCAATTCTCCCCGGTGATTCTCGTGGAAACATAGTTGTAAAAGGAGCATCATCGATATACCTTTTAATATCCATCTCGCCAGAAATAAAAAATTGTTTATTATCAATAAGATACGACCACATTAGTTGCTCGTTTGCTAAACACCAATCCCATTGCGATTTTGTATATGCAAACTTTAACGTATCAGCAACATCAGGAAGCATTGCATTCATATAATACTGAACTTTTCCTTGATAAATAATATTATGAATTAAATCATCTATCGAATCGTTAAAAGGAAATTCCGACCAGGCAATAGCTCTAAAACAATCTGGTACAATAAACTCTTTTTGCATTTTATAACTTTGATAAGAAGCCAATCCCAATTTTGAATAATAAGGATAATTTTTTCCAAGATATCTTTCTAAACCAATGCCCAAAATGTTATCACTTGTTACAATTGACTGATTAAAACCACCCATAAAAAAGAAAATCTCGGGTATATTTTTTTCAGGAAAATACGATTTGTAATATTTAAATCCTGTTGTTAAATTATTAGTAATTGCAGACACATCATGAAAGCTCTTCTTGCAATCATCATAAACAGTTAGCATATTATAATCGGTCACATATTTTTGCAAAAGCATTTCAAAATCGCGACTGTTTTTATTTCCAATATTAATAATTCTCGAGCAAAACAAATTAAAAAATTCTCCAAATTCATTTTCAAATTTTGGAATATTTGAAGACATACTATCTGGAACAATTTCAAAAAGTGCTTTATCAAACCTATGCACTTTAAGCTCTACTTTTATTCCAGATATATCAACTTTTAAATTTGTTTCATCATTTCCACAGCTATAGAACAATGAAGTACAGATTAATATAACTGAAATCGTTTTAACTATTGAATTACTTTTCATTGGAATTAAAATATTTTTTATATTTGTATTCTTCAGTAAAACTAAAAATTTAAAATTATGAAAAAATATGCAATAGGTATTCTAATGGCGGTGTTTTCTGTTAGCGTTATGGCACAGGGCGTTACAGGTGGATTGTTTTTCAGCCCGATAATTAGCTGGATGAAACCCGACTCAAAAAATATCACAAAAGCAGGAACTCGCATTGGTTTTGGTTTTGGCGTTCCAGTTGATTTCAATTTTTCTAAAAACTTTGCATTTTCTACTGGCATTTCTTATAATAATTTAGGTGGAAGTTTAAAATATGCAGATTCTATCTCTAATTTTAATACTGTTGACACAATATTCACTCGCTTAAACCCTAATACTGTTGTTAAATATAAAACTTCTTTTATTGAAATTCCACTTTCTTTTAAAGGCAAAACAAACGAAATCGGTTATATTACTTATTTCTTAAAAGGTGGAATAAGTCCACAATTCAGATTTAAAGCCAAAGGTGATATTACAGTAAATTCTGGCGATAACGTTGACATTAAAGACGAAGTTCGTTCATTTAACATGGGTTATCATATTGGTGGTGGAATTGAGTATTCACTTGGTGGAAGTACTAAGTTGCTTGTTGAAGCAGTATTTACTAATGGCTTAACAAATTTTACAAAAGTTGAGACTATAGTTAAAGGAACGTTAAAGAATGAAAAAACCATTATGAATAGTATTTCTTTAAAATTAGGAATTCTGTTTTAATTTTTTCTGAAAAATAATTTTATCCCGACCTCAACAGTCGGGATTTTTTTTAAAAATTTTTATGAAAATTGCACTTTGTCAACTTAATTTTAAAATTGCCGATTTTGAAGGCAATACAAATAAAATAATTTCTGCAATTAAAGAAGCCAAATCAAAAGAAGCTGAAATCGCAGTTTTTTCTGAACTCGCAGTCTGTGGATACCCACCCTTAGATATGCTGGAAAACAAAGATTTTATTGACAAATGCGAAAAAGCAATTAAACAAATTAGTGAATATTGTTACGGAATTGCAGCAATAGTTGGATCGCCTGTAATTAACACTGATGAATTTGGGAAAAAACTTTACAATTCTGCAATATTTATTGAAGAAGGAAAAATTAAAAGCACCCACAAAAAAAGCCTATTACCATCATACGATGTATTTGACGAATACAGATATTTTGAGCCAAATAAAAGTTGGTCAACAGTAAATTTTAAAAACGAAAATATTGCCATAACAATATGCGAAGATTTATGGGTAAATCAGCCCATTGAAAATTCGTTTACCCGTCAAAAGCTATATACATGCTCACCCATGGATGAGTTGATGAAATTTTCTCCAACTCTAATGATAAATATTGCATCTTCTCCTTTTTCGTTTAACCATGCCGAAACACGGAAAACAGTTTTATGCGAGAATTCTAAAAAATATAATCTTTCATTAATATACGTAAATCAAATTGGTGCAAATACCGAGCTTATTTTTGATGGTGGTTCAATGGCGATAAATAATTCGGGAAATGTATTTCATGAATTACCATATTTTGAAGAATCTATATCTATTATTGAAACTACCACTACCGAGCCTTTAATAAAAAATAATTTTTCTCATAACAATTCACAAATAGATAAAATTTACAAAGCCCTTATTTTAGGAATTCGCGATTACTTTAATAAAGTTGGTTTTAAAAAAGCTATATTAGGTTTATCGGGTGGAATTGATTCTGCATTAGTTTTAGTTTTAGCTGAACAAGCATTAGGCAAAGAAAATGTTCATGCATTATTAATGCCTTCAAGATATTCTTCGCAACATTCTGTAAGTGATGCTCTGATGCTAGCTTCTAATCTTGGAATAACATACGATTTAGTTTCTATTGAAGCAGCATTCTCAAGTTTCGAGAGCTCTCTTATACCTGTATTTGCAGGCAAACAACCAGATATTACTGAAGAAAATATTCAGGCACGAGTAAGAGGAACTTTACTAATGGCATACTCCAATAAATTTGGTAACATACTACTTAATACTTCAAATAAAAGTGAAGCAGCTGTGGGTTACGGAACTCTTTATGGCGATATGGCAGGCGGACTATCAGTTATTGGCGATTTATATAAAACACAGGTTTACCAACTTGCAAATTTCATAAACAGTCATGGCGAAATTATTCCACGTAATACTATTATAAAACCGCCATCAGCAGAATTAAGGCCAGATCAGAAGGATTCAGATTCGCTTCCTGAATACGATATTTTAGATAAAATACTTTTTGCATATATTGAGCAAAAAACTCCGCTCGAAGAAATTGTTGAACAAGGTTTTGAAAAACAAATTGTAGAGAAAGTAATAAAATTAGTAAACACTAATGAATACAAACGTTTTCAGACACCTCCTATTTTAAGAGTTTCGTCAAAAGCATTTGGCTTTGGTAGGAGAATGCCGTTGGTGGCGAAGTATTAGAATTTAAGCTCTCATTGCCCCGTCTCATTTTTTGCCTTTGTTGGAGTTATCCTACAACAAATTAGTTTTTCGTGCATGAGATAACACATGCAATTGAAAAGAAACAACTTATACCAAAACTATTTCTGAATTAGTCCAATATCCATATCGTCATCCTGTTCGCCGCGGCGAATTGTTTCAGGATCTCCTCTTGCCCTCGCACTCCTTCGAGAACCTCAGGATGACCTCCCGCTTTGAACTAAATTTTATAAGACCTAACAGATTTTAAAAACCTGTTAGGTCTTATAAAATTAACAAAATAAAAAAGGGAATCTTTCGATTCCCTTTTTTCAAAATTCATTACAATTTGTTATTTCTTCTCAGGTTTTAAATAAACTTTAACATAGTTTTTCATGTTAAAATAGTTTGCCGCAGCTGCTTTTATCTGGTCATTTGTTACAGCTTTTACTTTATCGTTAAAATCGGCAAAAGAAACTTTTGGTTGATCATAATAATAAAGGTTTTCGAGTTTTCTTATCCACCAGTCATTTTTCTTAATATCTGTTTCACGCTCGCGAATAAGTGTTTCTTTAATCTTAGCCATATCTTCCTCGGTTGGACCATTCTTCACAATTTTCTCCATTTCTTTAAAGATTACGCTTACAAGTTTATCTTGTTTTTTTGGATCACATCCAAAAATAACTGTTAAACTATATTCTGATTTTGGGAATTTTTCAACCTGATCGCGTACCTGTAAACCATAGGTTCCACCTTCGTCTTCACGAACTGTTTCGCGTAATTTAATATCAAGTATACGAGATAATATTTTTTCAATTAAAAGATTTTCAGATGTCCAATCGAAATTACTATTCCAAACTAAACCAACAAAACCTTTTTCTTCTACGCCTTTATTAACCTCGGCCTCTTTAATGCCTTCTGGGAATTTTGGACTAACATCTTTCCACATTTCTTTTTGTCCTTTAGCTGGTAATCCGCCAAGATATTTTTGTAATAAAGGAATTATTGAAGCATTATCAAAATTTCCTACAAAGAAAAATTTAAAACCAGAAGCATCAGAGAATCTACTCTGGAAAAATTCAAATGATTTATCAAGTTTAACAGTTTCTAATTGCTCAACAGTTGGAATAACAATAGAACGTGGATCGTTTGATGTAACTGTTTCAATAAGTTTTCTATAAAAAGCATATTGTGGATTGTTAGCAAGAAACATTAACTGACTTTTCATTTTTGAAATAAATGCATCATATGCTTCTTTATCTTTACGAGGTTCGGTAAAATATAAATAAATTAATTGTAAAGTAGTTTCTAAATCAGCAGGTGCACATTTACCATTAAACCCTTGTTGAACATCAGAAACAACAGGACTAATTTCAATATCTTTACCAGCTAATTTTTTACTTAAATCTGTTTGATTAAATTTTCCAATTCCACCTTCGTCAACAATATTTGAAGCAAACATTGCAGATAAATAATCTTCGGTACTAGCTAAAGAAGTTCCACCAAGGCTATAAGCAGAAATTTTTATTTCGTTATTTTTAAAATCTGTCGATTTCAAAACAACTTGCACGCCATTTGCAAAAGTAACTTCGGTAAATCCAAGTTCATCATTTTTAACTGTAGTTTTTACTTCAGTTCCTGTTGGAATTACAGCAAGTAACGGATCTGCAGATAATGTTTCAACGTAAGGTTTAAGTTCTTTTGCCTTTACATCTTTAATAATTTGTAAAAGATTTTCCTGTGTTGGAACTTTAATATTATCTTTCTTTGGTGCAGTTACCATCATAACTAAATTTTTATCAGAAATCCATGTTTTTGCTAAAACATTAATTTCTTCAATTTTTATTTCAGGTAAAAACTGTTTAACTAATTCGAAATTCTTTTGAGCGCCTGGCATTGGATTTTCTGCAAGAAAATTATATACATACTCCATTGCCAAATCGCCTGATTCTATTTTATCAAATTCTTTAGCTTCTTTATCATAATTTGTTAAAATTTTTGCTTTCTGACGTTCGAATTCTGTTGCTGTAAAACCGAAACGTTTTACTCTCTCATTTTCTGAAAGTAGAATTTCAAAACCTTTATCAATCATATTTTCTTTCATTTGAGCATATACCTGATAAGCATCTTTTGAACGAGCTAAAAACTCACCATAACCTGTACCTGCATATACGAAAGGAGCATCAGGTTTTTGCATAATTTCATCTAAACGATCATTTAACATACCTGTAAATAATTCAGTCATTAAATAATTTTTATAATCACCAACAGTTTTTGTTAATTGTCTAGGATGTTTATAGAAAAACATTAAAGAACTTGCAGTTGCTTCAGGATCTGTTTCGATACTGATTAAAGGATCTGTATTATCTGGAAGATCAAAATTTTCACGTTTTGGTGCATTTGCAGGATTCTGCATTTTACCAAAATGATCTTTAATTTTTTGCTCCATTTTAGCAACATCAATATCACCAACAATAACAACTGACATCAAGTTTGGACGATACCATGTTTTATAAAAATTGCGAATGGTTTCATATTTAAAACCTTCTAAAACTTCCTTGGTTCCTATTGGAATTCTGTTAGCATACTGTGAACCTTTAAAAATAACTGGAAAAGATTTTTTTCTCATACGGTCATCAGCACCAAGTCCAAGACGGCGCTCTTCCAAAATAACACCACGTTCTTTATCTATTTCAGCATCCTCAAAAGAAACATTATGTGCCCAATCTTCTATTATCTGTAAACCTTTTTCTACTAATTCAGGTTGATCTGTTGGCACTTTTAGCATATAAACTGTTTCATCAAAACCGGTATAAGCGTTAAGGTCAGCACCAAAACGAACACCCATTTTTTCAATTGTATTTACCAATTCTGCTTTTGGAAAATTTTTAGTCCCATTAAAACACATATGCTCACTAAAGTGAGCCAAACCTTGTTGATCATCATTTTCTAATATTGAACCGGCATTAACTGCCAAACGAAGCTCAACACGATTTTCTGGTTTTGCATTTTTACGAATATAATAAACTAAGCCATTATCGAGTTTCCCGATTTTTACATTTGGGTCAACTGGCATTGATTTAGTTAAATCGGTATTCGTTTGAGCCCAGGCTGACAACGAAATAATTCCGATAAATAAAGAAAAAATTAACTTTTTTGTTGTTCTCATGTCGTTTGAAATTTATATTGAATTGCTGTGACGATTATACATTACGATAAGTTACAAACCTGCGAAATATTTTTGTAAAAAAGAATGATTTTTCAGGATTACTAATATTATTAAATGGTTTTCTCTATTAAATAATGATTTCTATCTGCTGAATTCCTACTAACAAGTTCTGCAAGAAAACCCGATAAAAATAACTGTACCCCAAGAATTATTGCTAAAAGTGAAAGATAAAACAATGGTTGGTCGGTTACATTTCTATATGATAAATTATTAATAGCACGATAAACTTTTTCGGCTAATAAATAAACTGATACTCCTCCACCTAAAATAAACATTATCATTCCCCATATTCCGAAGAAATGCATTGGTCGTTTTCCAAAACGGGTAATAAATGTAACTGAAAGTAAATCTAACGGACCACGAATAAATCTTTCTAGACCAAATTTTGTCGTTCCATATTTTCGTTCCTGATGCTGAACTACTTTCTCGCCAATTTTCTTGTAGCCTGCCCATTTTGCCAAAACAGGAATATAACGGTGCATTTCGCCATACACCTCAACACTTTTAATTACTCTGCTTTTGTATGCCTTTAGTCCGCAATTCATGTCGTGCAACTTAATTCCGCTGATACGGCGAACTGTCCAGTTATATAATTTACTTGGTAAATTCTTAGTTAAAACAGGATCGTGTCTGTTTTTTTTCCATCCCGAAACTAAATCGTAATTTTCTTCGGTAATCATTTTATATAATCCGGGAATTTCTTCGGGACTATCCTGTAAATCGGCATCCATAGTAATAACAACATTACCTTTAGCTGCCTCGAAACCACAATATAAACCGGCAGATTTACCATAGTTTCTGCGAAATTTTATTCCTTTTACCTCTGGATTTTTTGAAGAAAGGTTTTCAATAACTTCCCATGAGTTATCGTTACTCCCATCATCAACCATAATAACTTCATAGGAATATTTATTTTCGAGCATTACCTTTTTAATCCAATCGAATAACTCGGGTAAAGATTCTGCTTCATTAAATAATGGAACGACAATCGAAATGTCCATACTATTTATTTTCTTCGTTTATTTCTTTTTCTATTTCAGCCATAGCTGCATCATAGCCATTGGATTTTTTCTTTAAGAAAGCAGAGGTGACAAGTGAAAAGAGAAAACCCCAGAATGTATAAGAAAAAACTGTCATAATTGATATAGATAAAGGAGTAGTAAATTTTTTGGCCATTTCTAAAGACATTTCTAACTGTTCATCGGGCAAGCCTTGCTCAGCCATCTTTACTTCCATTAAATCATACATTTTCTGCATTGCATCTGTATCAATAAACTTCAGAAATACAAACATATAAACCGCTACAATAATTGAAGCAAAAAGACTAATAAGAGTTCCGGAACCTAATGCTCTACCATATGACATTCTGCCATTTTCAATTTTTTTCAAATATTTTGTACCAACTACAATTGTTGAAATTAAAACCACATAAAAAAATAAAGAGGCTAAAAAGCTTTCCTGAATATTTAAAAAATAAAGAATAACAGTAATTGCTATTAACCCAAACCCTGCAATTGCACCAAAATTCATATTATTTTTCCAAAACAAAACTCTTTGATTATTCATATTATCAGATAATTATAATGATTTGACTACAACAAAGATATTAGTTTTTTTTCAAACTTTTTTTTATATCCGTTAATTATATATAATTTTGCGCGGGGTAAGTCTTATACGACCAGCTCCCTTTTAACCCCCCCAGGTCCGGAAGGAAGCAAGGGTAGAAGGTTGTAGCGGTGCGATATAAGTAGCTTACCCTATCTTTTTTTGGTAAACAAAAAGAAGGTTAAGCAAAATGCTTAAAAACATATCTCAAAATCCCAATTCTTTATATTTAATAATTCACAAGCTTTATTTAATCTTTTTTTAAAGCATTCTTAAAATGTTTAAAAAAGAAATTACAGAGAACATAAAAAATTTTGCCTTAGATCTAGGCTTTACAAATTGTGGCTTTTCAAAAGCCGAAGAATTAACAAAAAATAAAGAAAGTTTAAATAATGCTATAAATAATGGCTATACCGCAGAAATGGCTTATCTGCAAAATAATTTAGACAAAAGAGCCAATCCTACATTATTAATCGAAAATGCAAAAACAGTAATCTCTGTTTTATTAAGTTATTATCCGCAACAAATTGAAAATAATTCTGATTATAAAATATCTGCTTATGCTCATGGAAATGACTACCACGAAATAATGCATGAATTACTAAATAAGCTATTTGAAAAAGTAAAAGAAGAAATTCCTAATGTTAATGGAAGATTTTTTTGTGATTCGGGTCCTGTATTCGAGCGTGCATGGGCAGAAAAATCGGGATTAGGCTGGATTGGGAAAAATAATTTATTAATTAACCCAACTGTCGGGTCCTTTGTTATAATTGGCGAAATAATAATTGATCATGAATTAGAATACGATATACCAATAGAAGAACAATGCGGTACCTGCACTTTATGCATAAATGCATGCCCGACTAATGCTTTAACTCCATATTCGCTAAATGCAACAAAATGCATATCTTATGCAACAAATAGCAGTAAAAGTGAAAATATTGCCGACTTTTTTATTGGAAAAATAAAAAACGAAATTTATGGTTGCGATATTTGTCAGACTGTTTGCCCATATAATAAAGAAATTGATAAAATTTTCAACAAATTCTTTAACCAAAACGAATACATAAGTTGGAGCAACGCAAACTGGGAAAATTTAACTGAAGAAAAGTTTTCTGAAGTTTTTGAAAAAACTACAATAAAAAGTATGGGGTTTAAAAGGCTAAAAAGGAATATCGACTTTATTAAGAATAATAGCCACAGATGCACAGATTAAGCTATAAATACTTTTTACTGACGAGAACTATTTTCATTTCCGAAGGAAATAATTTCACTAATTATTAAATACAAAAAAACACCTGCCGTTTTCACGACAGGTGCTAAAATAAACACGTATTAAAAAAAAGAATCAACCTAAATAAACTCTTCGTATCTTTTCTCAACTTCGGACCAGTTAACAACCGACCAAAAAGCTGAAACATAATCGGGTCTACGATTCTGATATTTTAAATAATATGCATGTTCCCAAACATCTAAACAAAGTACAGGAGTACCTTTTTTATCAGCAACATCCATTAAAGGATTATCCTGATTCGGTGTTGAAGAAACAAATAATTTACCATTACTATCAACCGAAAGCCATGCCCAGCCGCTTCCAAATCTGGTTTTTGCAGCATTATCGAATTCTTCTTTAAATTTTTCAAAAGAACCAAATGCGCTATTTATTGCATCTGCTAATTTACCTTTTGGAGCACCGCTACTTTTTGGAGTTAACATTTGCCAGAATAAAGAATGATTAAAATGCCCACCACCATTGTTTCTTACTGCAACAGGATATTTACTTATATTTGAAATAATTTCTAATAACGATAATTTTTCAGCATCTGTTCCTTTTAACGCATTATTTAAATTTGTAATATATGCTGCATGATGTTTTGAAAAATGTATTTCCATTGTTGCTTTATCAATATAAGGTTCTAGTGCATCATATGCATAGCCTAATTCAGGTAAAGAATAAGGATAAACTAATTTTGTTTCTGATATTGTTAATGTTTCCATTTTATTTTTATTATTTGATTTAAAATTATTTACTTGAAATGACGAAAAAATTAATATTCCGAATAATGTGACTATTATTATTTTCATATTTTTTGGAAATTTAAATAATCAACCGAACCATTACCACCACTTACATCTTCTAGTCTAATAAAAGTTGACGTTTGCTCAATAATATGCCAGTCGTTATTTAACTTATTTAATGGTAAACTTGTTCCAAAATCAATTACCAGTTTAAGTGAACTATCATCTGTAATTGACGACCATGTTCCATTTGAATTGTTACTATTTAGTGAAGCAGTAATTGTTCCAGTTGAATTAAATAAAAATTCGTGACTTGAGAAATAATAAGTTTCATCAGTTCCATTGTCCTTGTATAATGTAACTTTCCATTTTCCCTGCTGAACAATATTGCTAATATTACTACTAGAAGAAGAATTGCTTGAATTATCTTCCTTTTTACAAGAATTTAAAACAAATAACACTGCTACTATAGCAATGATATATATTAAATTTTTATTCTTCATTTTTTTAATTTTGTTACTGTTTATTTTGTTTTGATTTTACTGATTGAAGTTCTAAAATTCAGACTACTGATAAAAAGTTATTGTTTTAATGACATTAACAACCTTCGTTATAAACAATACTTGTATTTTGTTCTGATGCATACCAGTTGCCAAGTATTTTTTTATATGGAGTAACTGTTCCATAATTAAGCATTAATTTCATCATACTATATTCTTTGTCATTAGCAAATACACTATTGCTTTTTTGATTATAGCTGGTTGAAGAAATTAACAATCCAGAATCGTCAGCATTAACTTGTTTTGTACAAGAATAAAAAGCCGTTAACGCTAATATTGCTATGCAATACACAATATATATTTTTTTCATCTTTTTATAATTTAATTGTTGAAACAAAGATAATGCTTATTTAGACTAATTCCAAATAATATTAATATTATTTAACTATTTTTTAAAATAATCTGATTGTACTTTAATTCAAAAAGGTGTAATTTAGATTATTAAAATAATTTTGTTTTCAAAATGCAGGAATCAGATTACTCAGCTAAGATACAAGAACTTGAAAAAGCAATTGTCGATTTATCAAAAGAGAATCGCGAGTTGCTGAAACGTAATCTGGAGCTTATTGAACAAAATAGAAATTTAGGTGAGGGTTTAGAAAAATTAAGTTCAAAAATTAATTTAGAATCGGCAGATAAAAAAAGTACACGTTACAAAATGGTAACTGTATTTTTTGCTGACATTAAAGGGTTCTCGAAACTTGCAGAACAACAAAATGCTGAATTATTAATTGATGAACTTGATAGATTCTTTTTAATGTTAGACGAAATTATAGCTAGTCATAATATTGAAAAGATAAGTTCAATTGGCGATACTTTAATGTGTGCTGGTGGTATTCCTAAGAAAAACCGAACCAATCCGATTGAAATGGTTCTTGCTGCAATAAAAATCAACGATAAGCTAAAAGAATTTCAAGAGGATTTATTTGGAAAAAACCAAAAGATATGGGAAATCTCGATGGGAATTCATACCGGTCCGGTAATAGCTGCAGAACAAGGAAAAAAGAAAATTACTTATGAGCTAAAAGGCGAAACTGTAAATATTGCAAGCAGAATAGAATCTGCCAGCGAACCAGGTAAAATAATTATTTCTGAAATGACACGTGAATTAATTTCGGAATATTTTAGATGCAGTTATGTAGGAAAAATTCCAGTGAAATATGTTGGCGATATAAATTTATATCAGGTAAAAGGGTTTACTCCAAAATATTCGATAGACAAAAACGGATTATTACCCAATAAAAAATTTCAGGTTAAATTTCAGCTTATAAAATTTGATGATCTTGAAGAATACATGTTAGATAAAATGGAGCGCGAATTACCAAAATATTTACACTATCACAATCTTAAACATACTATTGACGTTGGAATTCAAGCAGAAATCATAGGACAAGGCGAAGGAATAACCGACGAAGAAATGTTGTTATTAAAAACTGCTGCTTTATTTCATGATTCTGGTCAAACAATACAAACCCGCGACCACGAACTTATTGGGACAAGAATAGCATCATCTATACTTCCAAAGTTTGGTTATTCCAGCGAACAAATTGCAGAAATTCAGCAAATAATAATGGCTACTAAGTTACCTCCACAACCTACAACCCTACTGCAAAAAATTATTTGTGATGCTGATTTGGATTACCTAGGAAGAAGTGATTTTATTCCGGTTTCTAACATGCTATATAAGGAACTTCACGAACAAAATTTAATTGGTTCTATTAATGACTGGAACAAATTGCAGATTAAATTTCTAACACCTCATCATTATTTTACAGATACTGCTAACAAATTACGCGAAGTAAATAAACAGACTCAGATAGAGAGGCTTAAAAATGAAATTACTGATTAACTCTGTTTAATATTATTTATCCGCCGCGGCGGATTATAAAATAGCCCAATTTTTTTATTCATCTCCCTACCCTCTTCAAAAAAGGGGGACAATAGGTTGGTCTATTTTATAATTATAGTTGGTATAACTTATCTAATGCAAAATTTATTTTTTCTTCATTAGGCAGCTCAGAACTTATCCAGTTTATTACAGTACCTTTCTTTTCCATGCTTCTAAAATAAGTCATTTGCCTTTTTGCAAACTGATGAATTGCAATTTCTAATTTTGAGAAGAATTCATTATATGTATATTTCCCGGTTAAATATTCAGTAATAAATTTATATTCTAAACCATAGTAGACTAATTGTTCTGCGGTTAATCCTTGCGATAACAATGTTTGCACTTCTTCAATTAATCCTTCTTTAAGTCTAATGTTTAGACGATCTGTAATTCTTTTTCTTCTTAATTCTCTTTCACAGTCAATGCCAATTATAAGGCTATTAAGTTTTGGATATTCTTTTTCTATTATTTCATTATTTGAATAATACAATTCTATCTCAATCGCCCTTATTGCCCTTTTTACTGTATCGCCATCACTTCTGTTATGAAGTCTTTTATATTTTTCAAGAATCTCGCTTAATTCTATCAGGCTTTTATTCTCTAATTCTTTTCTTAAAACTAAATTAACAGGAACATCTATTAATTTATATCCTTTTAAAGCAGCGTCAATGTATAAACCAGTTCCTCCACAAAGAACAGGAAAACCAGTATTAGATTTTATCTTATCAAAAGCATTTAAAAAATCGCGTTGAAATTCAAAAACATTGTACTTGTATCCGGCATCAACTATATCTATTAAATGGCTTGGGATAATGCCATTTTCTATTTCATAATCTTTAATGTCTTTTCCTGTGCCAATATCCATTCCCCTATATACTTGTCGGGAGTCTGCACTTATTATCTCACCTTTAATTCTTCGACACAACTCAACAGCAAAACGAGTTTTACCACTTGCAGTAGGACCAAGTATTGTTACTATATTATATTTAGTAGTCATTAAGCTGTAAAAATATTATAAATTTGCATTTAAATTAAACTAAACACAATTTATCATGAACTTTATCGCAATTTTCTCAAGATCTAAAAACATTTTATTTAAACCAGCCGAAGAATGGGCAGCAATTGAAAAAGAAAACAACAATGCTTCTTCAGCTATTTTCGGATATGCATTACCTTATATTATTGCAGTTACAGTAGCTTCATTAACTGTTGCTTTTATAGCTGGCTTTGGCTGGTATTCATTAGGATACATAGTATTAAGCACAATAAGTAATATCATTACACCTTTTGCTGTAATAATTTTTTCTTCAATTATTATTAATGCTATAGCTCCTGGTTTTGAATCTACAAAAAACATTGGAAATGCATTTAAACTTGTCATTTATTCCTATACTGCTGCATTTTTAACGAGCATTGTTGCAGGATTAATTCCAATACCAATTTTCTCAACATTAATTGGCATTGCAGGCTTATATTCTGCATTTACATTATGGATGGGAATTTCGCCTATGATGAAAACTCCTGATCATAAAAAAGTAAGTTATACTATTTTAAGTTTTGTAATTATGATGGGAGTTTATGGAGTTACATTTTTAACATTAAACCTAATTACTGCTGCATTTTATTTTACAAACTCAACTTTTAGATTCTAATATTTGATTTTATAATTAATGGGCGATAAAATAATAAGTAAAAATAAGAAGGCTGGGTTTCAGTTCGAAATTTTTGAAAAATTTGTTGCTGGTATTATTTTAACTGGTAGCGAGATAAAATCGATCCGTCAGGGGAAAATTAATTTTGTTGATTCATATTGTATATTTATTAACAACGAGCTATATATTCGTGGTTTGCACATTGCTGAGTACACGCATGGCGGTTATGCTAATCATGTTCCGGTTCACGACAGAAAGCTTTTATTAAATCGAAGCGAGCTTAACAGAATACTAAAAAAGGTAAAAGAAAAGGGATTTACTATTATTCCGACTTCTTGTTTTTTAACCGAAAAGGGAAAAGCAAAATTTGAGATAGCAGTTTCGCGTGGTAAAAAATTATTCGATAAAAGAGAATCACTAAAGAAAAAAGATAGTAAGAGAGAAGCAGACAGGGCAGATAAAGATTAAAATATTTTATTGATCAAAGAAGAAATTATTAAGCTCGTATATATCTTCTATGGTAAAATTTGTTCCAAAATCGAAGAATTTATCAATTGCAATATTTAATTCTTCAACTGAAATATAATTATCATTATTTACATCAACTGGTTTAAATTTTGCGGGCATTTCAAGATACATTGTTGTAAACTTCTTTACACCTCCCGCCTGACGACATAAACTTGGGTAATAATCACAAATACGATTTGATGGCACTGCAGTTGGAAGTTTGGATTCTGCAATAATTTCTTCTTCGGTAAATGTAACACCCTGAAGATTTACATTGGCATTTTTAGCTGACTCTAATTCTTTATCTAAATAATTTGCGAAGCCGTCATCATCTTTATCAATCGGGCATCCTTTTGAAGTTACCTCAACGCCAGGAGGAGTAGAAGGGCATTCATCCCATAAATCAACAACACCATCACCATCTTCGTCTTCAGCATCAATAGATGAAAACAACACATCAGTATAATGCTCTTCAAGAACGGTTAACCTAGGAGGATAAAACAAATCATAATGTAAGGTAACATATGTTACAATAAATTTATCGCCATGTTTTTTTCCAGATCGACTTCCTGTTCCGGCATTACTAACATTATCTACATTATTATTAAAATTTAAATGATAAGTTGCTCCAATACGAACCGACAATCTTTTTGAATAAAAATATTCGAATCCAAAATCGATAGGAATTGCAAATGCTACCTGAGGATATTTTCCTAAGCCATCTAAATTTAATTCACGTAAATCAGTTTCATATTTGTAATCGCGCTGCAAAACCACGCTATTTAACTCATTGCCCTGAGCTTCTGAAACATTTCTTATTGTTCCATCCGACCAATAATTATATAATACTCCATTTGCATCATACATATCGGCCTTTGAATTAAATTCAAAAGTTTCTAGTCCTAATGAAATATAAGGCATTACAACAGATGGTTTTTTTATTAAATGTTGAAAATTGTAACTTAAATTTATGCCACCGGCTAAAACTTCTGACTGAAAATTAATCTTTCTTGTTGGGGTTAGCGCGTTACCAGTAAGTTTACCGTATGTTATTTGAAAGTTTAATTTTAAAAAGGTATTTAAATTTCTTGAAACTACTCCAATCCAAGCTGGTCTTCCAACTAAGGGATTTGAACTATAATTATCTCTAACATCTCCAAAAAAAGTAAATACACCACGACCAAATCCAACTACCGGCTTATAAACAGGTGGTGCTTCTTTTTTTGTTGTATCAAGAAGTAGGTATTCATAAGGTCCGCGATCTGAAGGAATATCTTTTTTTGTTGAATCAACAGTCTCTACCTGACTCATTACGAATCGGGGAACAAATATTATAATACAGATTAATAGACACTTTGCCGACATTCGGTAAACTTTGTGCTTTTTTTACGAAAATAATAAAAAAATGTTTGTTATTGATACCATTTCTGATTTGCAATCATAATTGCTTCCTGAACTGTTATTCTGGTACCATTATTATATGCAGAAACAAAAGCATCACGAATTGGAGTAGTTTCCCATATTTTCACTCTATGATCACGGGCATCTTTATACTCGGCATGTGAACCAATAATATATTTATTTAAACCATCATTGACCTCTATTACAACATTTTCAGACACTTGCATTTTTCTGAAATATGTAGTCTTTAGATTTTTACGATATGCTCCAATCTGTACTTTATAGTTTACTCCTTTTTCGGCACCTACAATTGTTTGATTATTTACAATCTGATTATTGTTGTTATTTTGATTGTTTTGGTTATTTATCTGGTTGTTGTTCTGATTATTCGTTTGATTCTTTGTTGTATCAATTTGATTATTCAGATTTTGGTTATTATTTGTATTGTTATTATTTAAATTTGTTTGATTATTGTTCTGATTATTTTGATTGTTAGTATTATTAGCCATCATATTAGAATTCAAGAACTCTTTATTTTCTATAGTTTTTATTTTGGTTCCTTCATTTTCAATATACGATAACGAACCTGTAATATCTGGTATTCCAGTTGATGGAGTATTAGATGACAGTTTATAGCTTATTTGAAATTGATTATCAGGCGGAAGAGACATCCAAAGAAATTTTACAGTATTATCTTTAAATGAAAAGATTCCATCTTTACTTTCAATATTTGTTGCGGTAAATTCGCTTGGTATTTTTTCCTGAATTTTAGCAAATTTATCTTTTGTTAAATTTGCAGTATTAACCAAAAGATGAACTGTTATACCATCTAAATCGCGTATAATTTGTCGATAACAAAAAATTTCGTTAGCTGGAAAATTTTGAGTTAAAGTATTGTTTACAACTTGTTTAGAACTATCAGGATTTTGGTTATTATTATTTGCAAGAGCCCCTTGAGATTTAATAATTACTGTTTTGCTAGAAATAGCCATAGTTTTACGTTCGTTATCATATATATAACTAAAATCGCCACCTAAAACTAATGGACCTTCTGCAGTTGGGTCAACCTGAATATTATATGTTATTGTAAAAACACTATCAGCAGGAAGTTTTAACCAAATTATTTTAACTTTTTGATCTTTAAAGCTAAAATCACCATTAAATGAATTTAAATTAGACGCGGTATAACCAATTGGCAAATCTTGCTGATAACGGGCAAAACTTGCTAAATCAGTTTTAGAAATCTTCAATTCAACAGTAAAACTTGTTCCAGGCACAACTTCATCAGGTGCATTTACCGTAACCGCTACGTCACCTAAAAATAAATTAACGAGCAGAAAACCAATAAAATTCAGAAGTAGAATGAGATACTTAATCATAAATTAGTTCATTGTTCAACTAAACTGCTCAAATGTAAGCATTAAAGTTGAAATTTTACAAGAAATAACAATTTTTATCAACAATTGTTAATAAAAATTGTTCAAAACTTCTGGATTTTTTACGCAGCAAAAGCAAAAAAGTTATCAACCAATGTTGACAAATTAAAAATTTGGTTTGTGTACGTACTTTTGGTAAAAGGCATGAATATGCTCAACAGCCTCATCTGCAGTGTCAACTAAATGAAACAAATCTAAATCAGCTGCCGCAACATTATGTTCTTCGGCTAAAACAGATTTTTTAATCCATTCCATTAGACCTTGCCAATAATCTCTTCCAACCAAAACAATAGGAAATCGTGCTATTTTATCAGTTTGAATTAATGTAATAGCTTCAAAAAGTTCATCAAATGTTCCAAAACCACCAGGTAATGCAATAAACCCTTGAGCATATTTCATGAACATTACTTTTCTGACAAAGAAATAATCAAAATTTATCATTTTATCTAAATCAATGTAGGGGTTTGGATGTTGCTCAAATTCTAAGACAATATTAACGCCCACAGATTTTCCGCCTCCCAGTTTTGCACCTTTATTTCCGGCTTCCATAATACCAGGTCCGCCACCAGTTATAACACCATAACCAATTTGAGTAAGCTTATATGCTATCTCTTCTGCTAGTTTGTAATATTTGTTGTCAGGTTTTGTTCTTGCTGATCCAAATATTGATACACATGGACCAATTTCGGATAGTTTTTCAAATCCCTGAACAAATTCTGACATAATTTTAAAAATATGCCATGAATCGTGGGTTTTAATTTCGTTCCAGTCTTTATTTTCAAAAGCCCTTAGAATTTTTTCTTCGCTTGTACTCATAATTCTTCACATTTAGTTTTTTGATACGTTAATTTCTTATGAAGGTTTAATTCTTCTTTTAAAAATGGTGCAGTATATCCAACATTACTTTTAGTAATTTCCTCTGGCGACCCTTTTGCAATTATCTGCCCGCCACGTGTTCCGCCTTCCAGACCCATGTCGATTATATAATCGGCCTGTTTTATTACATCTAAATTATGTTCAATAACAATAACTGTGTTTCCTTTATCTGCTAATTTATTTAACACATTCATTAATATTCTTACATCTTCAAAATGAAGACCTGTTGTTGGCTCATCTAAAATATATAATGTTTTGCCTGTATCTTTTTTTGTAAACTCAGCCGCTAATTTTATACGCTGAGCTTCACCTCCACTTAGAGTTGTTGATGGCTGCCCGAGCGTTATATACCCTAAACCAACATCTTGCAATGCTTTTAATTTGTTATGAATTGCCGGAATATTTTCAAAAAATTCTACAGCTTGTTTTACGCTTAACTCAAGTATATCGCTAATTGATTTTCCTCTGTATCTTACTTCTAAAGTTTCACGATTATATCTTTTGCCATTGCAATCAGTACATGAGACATACACATCTGGCAAAAAATTCATTTCAATAGTTTTAACACCTGCACCGCCACAACCTTCGCAGCGTCCACCTTTTACATTAAAAGAAAATCTTCCTGCATTAAAACCACGAATTTTTGAAGCCGGCATTTGCTCAAATAATTTTCTGATATCAGAAAATATTTGAGTATATGTTACAGGATTTGATCTTGGCGTTCTTCCAATTGGAGATTGATCTACTTCAATTACTTTATCAATATTTTCTAGTCCTTTTATATTGTTATAAGGTAATGGATTTTTTAATGCTCTAAAAAAATGTTTGGATAAAATTGGTTGCAGAGTTTCTTTTATCAAACTAGATTTACCGCTACCCGAGACTCCGGTAATACAAATTAATTTTCCTAACGGAATTGTTATATCGACATTTTTTAGATTGTTACCAGAAGCTCCAATTAAAGAAATTGATAATCCATTACCCTTTCGACGTGTTTTAGGAACACAAATAAATTTTCTCATGCTGAGATAATCAGCCGTCAAACCTTTTTGGTTTAAAATCTCTTCAGGAGTTCCTTGAGCTTCCACCTCACCGCCATTTAATCCAGCAAATGGACCCATATCTACAACATGATCTGCAGACATTATCATTTGTTTATCGTGCTCAACAACGATCACAGTATTTCCAGCATCCCGTAATTGCTTTAATGATTCTATCAATCGCTCATTATCTCTTTGATGAAGTCCAATACTCGGTTCATCCAAAATATAAAGAACATTTACAAGCCTGCTTCCTATTTGTGTTGCTAATCTAATGCGCTGACTCTCGCCACCTGATAATGAAGATGCAGGACGATTAAGATTAAGATAATCAATCCCCACATCAAGTATAAATTTTAATCTGTTTCTAATCTCTTTTAATATATCACGAGCAATAATTGATTGCTTTTGCGAAAGTCTTTCTTCAATATTATTAAACCACTCATATAAATCGGAGAGATTCATTTGAGATAATTCAGAAATATTTTTCCCATCAATTTTGAAATAGAGCGATTCTTTTTTTAATCTGGCTCCATTGCAATCAGGACAAGTTTCATTTACAACAAAATCATCTGACCATTGTTTTGCTTTTTGTGATGTAGATTCGTGATGTTGGTTTAAAATATAATTTACCAAACCTTCCCAATTAATTAAATAATTTGAAGAAATGCCAGGATAATTACCCTGCAATCTAAAAGTTTCTCCAGACCCATATAAAACAACATTTAAAGCATTTTCAGGAATATCGCTTATTGGAGTTTTTAACGAAAAATCATATTTTGCAGCAATAGCTTCCAGTTGCCAAAAGATTAAAGAGCTTCGGTATTTTCCAAGAGGAGCAAATGCACCTCTGGCAATTGAAAGAGTTTTATCTGGAATAATCTTATTTAAATCAACACGGGCAAAACGACCTAATCCGCCACAATGCGGACATGCACCTTGGGGTGAGTTAAAAGAAAAAGTATGAGGAGCTGGTTCGTTATATGATATTCCACTTGTAGGACACATAAATGAGCGACTAAAATATCTGACCTTTTCAGTTTCTTTTGTTAGGATAAGGCAAACACCCTCTCCCTGTTTCATAGCCATTTGTACAGATTCCCGCAATCGCTTTTCTGATTCTTCAGAAACTTTAATTCTATCAATAACTAATTCAATATTGTGAACCTTATACCTATCTAATTTTAATCCGAATTTTAATTCTTTAATTTCGTCATCAATTCTTGCATATAAAAAACCTTTACGCCTAATACGATCAAATAATTCCTGATAATGACCTTTGCGACCTTTAACAAGAGGAGCTAAAATTGTAATATTTTCTCCTAAAAACTGTTCGTTTATGAGTGTATTAATCTGTACTTCCGAATACTTCACCATCTTTTCGCCAGTAACATAAGAATATGCTTCAGATGCACGGGCATATAGTAATCTTAAAAAATCATATATTTCTGTTGTTGTTCCAACGGTAGATCTTGGATTTCTGCTTATTGTTTTTTGTTCAATAGCAATAACCGGACTTAGACCTGAAATCTTATCTACCTCTGGTCGCTCAAGGTTTCCTAAAAAATTTCTTGCATATGCAGAAAATGTTTCAATATAACGTCTTTGTCCCTCTGCATAAATAGTATCAAAAGCAAGCGAGGATTTTCCGCTACCGCTTAATCCGGTAATTACAGTTAATTTGTTACGAGGAATTACAAGGCTAATATTTTTTAGATTATGAACCCGTGCACCTGAAATTTCTATATTTTCCTGCCTTTTTACAGCAAGCTTATCAATCGTCACTTTAATTAAAATTTATTCGGGTTTAGTATTTGTTGTTGTATCTGCAACTTCATCTTGAAGTAGTCCTGATTCTATCCAAATTTTATTCAAATCGCGATAGCCTGATTTAGGTATTTTTAAAATATACTTTTTTCCCTGTGTTATGGTAAGTGTATTCAGTCGTAACCAAGGATTAAAATATTTCAATAGTTTATAATTTACCTCTTTTAAAATCGCAAAGTTAGCAAGATCAGTTATAGAAGTATCGAGCACAATGTTATCGGTTGGTATTGGTGGATATAAATCTTTTTTTCTATAATGAAAACCATAATTTTTTGGGTTATCCATTATTGTTTTGATTGCAATAATGCGAAAAACATAACGTGAAGTTTCTTCATTAAGCATTAAATCATAATATGATGTTACCTTTTGTTTTTTTATTTGATTATCAACGCCTCCCATCCCTGCATTATATGAGGCAGCAACTAATGCCCAATCTTTATAATATTTGTAGCTATCGTTAAGATAATTACAAGCTGCCTGAGTAGATTTTTCTAAATTATATCTTTCGTCTATTTCATCAGAAATTTCTAATCCATATTTTAAACCTGTTGACTTTATAAATTGCCAGAATCCAGTTGCACCTGCAGGACTTACAACATTACTTAAACCACTTTCGGCAACACATAAATATTTAAAATCATCAGGAATTCTGTTTTTCTTAAGTATTGGTTCTATAATTGGAAAATATCTATACGCACGTTTTATAAAAAGAAAAGCCTGAGAATGCCAATATGTATTTATTAAAAATTCACGATCCAGATTTTCATATACATCAAAATATTCCAACGGAACTTTTTCGCCGGCAAAAGTTAAATTATCTGGAAACTCTATTGCAAATACAGCATACTTAGCATTAAATTCTTCAACATACTTTTTATCCTCGGTAGAATCTGTTTTCTGTCCATAAAAGCTAAATAAACTTATAATTAGCCAAAGTAAACAAAGAGCAGTAAAAGTTGAAGCTAACTTAAGCCAGAATTGTTTTAAACGATTAGAATCAATGTTTTTCAATCTCAACAGGTTTTGTGATTCGTGTATTTATATATAAAAATAAGAGGACAAAGATACCATAGATTAATGAAAATAGTCCTATCCATATTGATATTTGTTCTTTTGTGTTTAGAATCAGAAGTGCTAAACAAACTGAAATAATATTTATAAAAAAATAAAGAACTGCAATCTTTGGTTCAGAAAGCCCCATGTAATTTAAAAAATGTGTTGTATGATCTCTTCCACCAACAAAAGGCGATTTCTTTTTAAGCAATCTGTTGATTGTTACAGTAAATGAGTCAATTATTGGAATAAGAAAAATTATAAAAATAATTAGCACATGAAAAATTGATGGCTGAATATTAATAGTAACAGTACTATTCCAAAAATAAATAATGCTAAAAGTCCCCAGAAAGGCTCCAATCATTTGACTTCCACTATCGCCCATATACATTTTTGCAGGGTGCCAGTTAAACCTCATAAAAGACAGTAAAGAAGCTAAAAGTGCAAGAAAAATAAACAAATCGATAATTGCGCCACCAACTAATATATTTTGACAAATTAACCCAATTAAAACAGTTATTGAAATAGTAGATGTTATTGCGTCCATATTATCCAGCATATTAATTGAATTCATTATGCCGGTTATCCAAAAAACAGTAAAGAAAACATTAAAATAAAAATCAGATGATATTTGAATATAAAGACCTCCTCTTACAAGTATTAATGCACATACAACCTGTATGGCAAACTTAAGAAATGGTGAGGTACTAATCATGTCATCGGCAAGTCCCATTAAAAAAGAAATAATAAGAACCAATCCTATATAAATATAAATCGGGTTAATATTTAAAACACTTTTTTCATATAACAAATAAACTATTGCCGAAATTAAAAGAGTTACAAAAAAAGTTATTCCGCCCGAAACAGGTTTAGTTTGACTACTCCAACGAATACCATTAAGATTAGCTTTGCGAATATTATATTTTGTAGATTTTTTTAAAAGAAAATAATGAACAAAATATGACAATACTAACAATACAAAAAAATAAATAACAAGCAATATATGAGTATCAATTAAAATCATGATTATAACTTAGAAATAATTTTACCTATAAGTCCTTGTTTCTTTTTCTTTTCAGAATCATCATAATAATCTGTATGATAATCTGTATTTCCATATCCGTAGCCATAACCATAGCCATAATTATAACCACCGTACCTTGATTTTTCTAAATCAATTCCGTTAATAACAACCGACAAATTTAATATATGTTTTTCTGTAAATAAGTGATTTAGATTATACAAAAATGCGCGTTTAGAATAATTTGCTTTTATCACATAAATTGGGTAATCGCAGGTTTTAAATATTTCTAAAGCATCAGTAACTAATCCTAAAGGTGGTGTATCTATTATTATAACATCATAAATTGGCTTTAACTTCGCTATAAGTTTAGTTAATTCAATACTTGCTGTTAGTTCTGACGGATTTGGCGGTACAGGTCCGGCTGTGATATAATCGAGATTAGATATTTTAGATTTTCTAATACATTCTTCTACAGTATTTTTTTTGATAAGAATTGTACTTAATCCTTTACTATTATCGGTATTAAAACATAAGTGAAAGCGTGGTTTTCTTAAATCTAGATCCAACAAAATAACTTTTTTACCTTGAATTGCATATATTCCTGCCAGGTTAAGTGCAACAAAAGTTTTTCCCTCGCCGCTAATTGTAGAGGAAACAGCAATAGTCTTTGGTCCTTCAATATTCTTGAGAAAATCTATACTTGACTTGATAGATCTAAATGATTCTGAAAAAACCGAATTAGGTTTTACATCGACTAAAAGTTGTGAAACAGGAAGCTTAGTTTTATATAACGGCACTACGCCAACAACTGGAACTTCAGAATAAGACCGAACATCCTCGGGAGATGTAATTTGATTATAAAGTAAATACCTTAAAATTATTATACTTGCAGTTAATACTAATGCAACTACCATAAACAAAATAAGAATAGAGTTTCTTATTGGTGAAATTGGAGCATTTGGTACTACTGATTTTTCTAAAATTGTATTTTGGCTTATTGAACCAGCCTGAGAAATTAAGTACTCAGATTTTTTTTCTAATAACTTATTATAAAACTCTTCATTAATTGTATATAATCGTTTAATTTTTAAAAAATCTAAATCTAATGCAGAAGTATTTCCATAAACTTTTATTTCATACTCGGCAAGTTTTTTTATAAGAGTTAAGCGTTTATCAATTGCCCTATTATAATTTGATTTTATAAGATCGATTAAAGTTTGTTTCTGAGTTTCGATTTGTTTTTCAATTACTTTAATCTGAAAACTATTCTGTGTTTGATTATTTAAATAAATATCTCTTTGTGATATCAAATTTTGCATTTGATTTAACAAACTAATTAATATACCATCATCTTTTGAAGGTAATAAAGAAATCAGGTCGTAAACTTTAATATTCGGAGCCTTTGCTATTTCATCCAAAACCTGTTTTAAAGAAGAAATATCAACTTCAACATTATCAATATCCTCTTCAATTTTTGATAAAAGTGATGCGTATCTATCAACTCCAGAACCTCCATTTTCTTTATCGCTTCTTACCTGATTTTTAACTCCGAACTGCATTAGAAGTCCCTCAATACTATCAAGTTGCTGGTAAATCAAATCATTCTGTATCTCAATAAAATCTAATATTTTCTGAGAACTCTCTTTCTTTTTTTCTACGTCATATTTTATAAATTCCTCGGCAATGGTATTAACCATTTCGCTCGTTTTCTGGGCATTATTATCAGTAAAAGAAATTTGTATTGTATTAGCTTCTGCATTTAATAAAGTTACATCAAGCTGACTGCTATATTTTTTATAAACAGATTCTGTATCGTTAATTGTGAAATAATAAGACTCATTCTTAATTTTCTCGGTTTGTGCACGAATTGCAGCAAGATCATTTATATTTAAATTTATTTCAAAACCACCAATATCTTTCCATGTATTAGGCTGTAATTCTTTCTCTATGTTTGCATTATTTATCGCATATCTCACAATCGCATGACCATCAGAGCTAAACGAAATAGAAATAGGTGTATTGTATAAATTTCCTTTTAATATTCGGAAATCAATAGTAAAAGGAGTTGCTCTATAAAGTTCATTTTCTAAAAATGTACCTTGAGAATAGTAACTTATGCCAAGTGGCATTTTATTAAAAGTTCTTTTTAAAAATTCTTTTGATCTTATTAATTCTATTGTTTGCATGCTGTTAATTTCTTCAACAGCAGTTGTAAGATTTAGAACTTTATTAGCAGCAGTATTTTCATTTTTTAGCTGAACAATTGATGAAGACTTGTAAACAGGTTGAGTATATCTTAAATAAGCAAAAGCACCAAAGCCAGCTGCGATAAAAATAAGAATAGAAAGAATAATATTTCTTTTAAAAACCTGAATAAAAATATTAAAATCAAATTTCTCGTTTAATATTGGTATGTTTTTTTGCTCCATTTTTCTATCTTAAGAATAATCCGTAAATAAATAAAGCACTTGTTAACAAACCAATATAAGGTGCAATCTCTGAAATTACTTTAGAAGCATATTTTGGTCTCGACTCAACATATATAATATCATTCGCTTGTAAAAGAAAATTTGCACTTTTCATATCTTTTAAATCTCTAACGTTGAAAAGGAAAACTTCCGGGTTAGTTAAATCACCTCTAAGTAGTTTAATTTTGTGCGACTGCGAAAAATCACTTATCCCGCCCGCTTCTGCAATAGCCTCAATTAAAGTATAGTTATCGTTAGCTAAAGGTATCACTCTACCCGCAGCAGACCCGCCCGAAAAAACAATAATTCTTTTATTTGTAACAGATATTAGTATAAATGGATCAACAAAAAATTCTTTATATTTTTCTTCAAGCATATCCTCTGCCTCGCGAATTGTTTTTCCCGAAATTTGAACTCTTCCAATAGTTGGAAGTTTTACTAAACCGTCATATTCTACAGAATAAGAAAACGAAGTTTGCGCCAAACCAGTCGTTTGTGATACGTCCACTAATTTAAACCCATCATTTGCTAAAACTTTTACATCAAGTTTATCAAAAGGCTGAATTTTATATTCTTTCTCTGAGGGTTTAAATTCCGAATATTTAAATTCAGGATCTGTTTTAAACATCTCGTTTGAATTAATTGTGCGGCACGAAACTGCTGATATACAAACAATAAGAATAGCTACAATTCGCAGTAAATTATTTTGTTGGGGTATTTTCACAGCACTGTTTTAGTTAATTCCACTATTAATTAGCTGCCAAAAATACAAATTTTAAAAATATCAACGATTTAAGAATGCTAATATCTTGATTTTTCGAGTAAAAGTTTTTCATAATATTTTGCAGTGTCTTCTATTAACCTTGAATAATGAAACTTCTCACGAACAAAATCCCATCCTTTTTCTGACATCTTTTTTCTTAAATCGGGTTTTCTGATTAAAGTTTCTAGATTTTTATAAAAACTAGCATTATCCCCCGTTTCTGATAATAATGCTGTTTGTCCTGGAATTACAATATTTGAAATTCCTCCTACATTTGTCGAAACAATAGGTTTACCAGATGCTTGTGCTTCAATCAAACTAACCGGAGTTCCTTCATTATTTGATGTCAGTGCAACAATATCGAGGCCAGCATATGCATAATCAACTTTTCGCATCCAGCTCGAAAAACGGATATCTGGTTTTAAAGTAGTTGTTCCATTTGGGCTAATTACCAAATTTAAATTATGAGCTAAATCTTCAATATCTGTTCTACATTCGCCATCCCCAATTATAAAACCACGAATTTTTTTTCCTGTACTTTTTTTAACTTTTGCAATTGCTTCAACAAAAAGCGAATGATTCTTTATCGGAACAAGTCTGCCAATAATACCAATTGCAATTTCATCGTTATCTAGATGATTTTCAGTTCTAAATATTTTTCTTTTTTCGACCTGATTTTCATGAAACCGCAATAAATCAAAACCCAAAGGAATAACTGTAATTTTAGAAGGTTCGGCAATATTAAAAACATTTGTCAATTCTTCTTTCTGCATATCGCTAATTGCAATAATTCCTGATGATTTTTTTGCAAGTCTTCGCTCTAAACTTATAAAAGTCTGTGTTTTTAATGTGTTAAAATATGAATGAAAAACATGACCATGAAAAGTATGAACCACCACTGGAACTTTCATACTAAATGCAGCTCTTCTGCCTAACATTCCAGATTTAGAAGCGTGAGTATGAACTATATCCGGCTTAAATTCTTTGATAATTTTTTTAATTTTATTATATGCAGCAATATCTTGAAAAGCATTAATAGACCTCCGCATTTCGGGAATAACAATTGAATCGATGCCTAATTGGTTTAAAATATACTCCGAACTATCTTCATCGTCGTTTTTAATTCCTCCAATAAGCATTGTCTCATAATCGGGACTTAAATACTTTGTTAAATAAGCTGCATTGTAAGTTGGGCCACCTAAATTAAACCTATTTATAATTCGTAAAATTCTTTTCATTACATTTTCTAATGGTACAACTTCTATTACGTAAAAAACACTATTTTACGTTGAATAATTATTATAGGTTATAAAAATATAAGGATTAATTGAAATATTTATTCCACCAATACTGAAATACTAAAAGGTTCCATAGATGAACGGGGCTTTCTGATGGACTAACAGAGTGCAACTTATTTTTTTGATTTTGAATTTTAGAAAAATTAAAAAGCCCTTGTTTGTTAACTGCTGATTCACTGAGCAATTCGTTTAGCATCGGATTTAATTCTTTTTGCAACCAGGGTAAAAGTGGAACTTCGAATCCATGTTTTGGTTTTGATAAAATTTCTGTGGGCAAAATATCTGCAAATGCAGAACGTAAAAGTTTTTTTCTTGAAATATTATCAATTTTAAAATCAGATGGAAGAGTAAACATAAAATCGACAATTGTATGATCAAGCATTGGAACACGAACTTCTAAACCATGCGACATCGACATCATATCTACTTTAAAAAGCATATCATTTGGCAAAACCAGATTCATATCAGTATAAAGCAAAGAATTAAAATCTGAATTTATATTTTTAAGAATCTCGTTTTTATTTTTTTCAACACTTAAATTATTTACTAGTAATTTATTAATATAATTTTCGCCTGCAAATGTACTCCAATACCAATAGCGGTCCTTGTCGTTTTTCAATATTCCTTTACCATAACGCTGCGCCTGTCTTGCCTTATTTGAAAAAGAAGAGTTTCTTGATTTTGGTAAAACCTTTAAAAATGGCAAAGAAAGTTTTGCCGCTAAATTAACAATACCACCATTTAATGCTTTATAATATGCAAAATGTTTATTATATCCTGCATGTAATTCATCGGCACCATCGCCAGATAAAGCTACCGTTACATTTTGCTTTGTTAATCTGCTTAATGCTGAAACAGCAATAGATGAACTATCAGCAAATGGCTCATCAAGATAATCTAAAACATGAGTGATTTCTGATAAAAGATCATTTCTTGAAAGTGAAAAAACTGTATGATTAGTATTAAATTTATTTGCAATTATTTGCGCCGAAGAAGTTTCATCGTAAAAAGCATCTTCTTTAAATCCTACTGAAAAGGTATTTAACTTTGACGTGTTATTTGCTGCAATTGCAGTAACTATACTTGAATCGAGCCCACCACTTAAAAACGTGCCAAGTGGAACGTCTGAAATTAATCTTCTTTTTACTGACTCTTCCTGAAGATGTTTAAATTCTTCGACTGCTTCGTTAAAAGTAATTTTTGTATTTAATGATTGAATTATAGAATAATATTTTTTAACCTCAACCTTTTTATCTTTTATTTTAATAAAATGCCCTGGTAAAAGTTTATAAACATTTTCGAAAATTGTTAAAGGAGCCGGAATATAATTAAGGTGAAGATATAATTTAACCGCCTCATTGTTTAGTGTCTTTGTTATACCAAAGCACAATAAAGCTTTTATTTCAGACGCAAAAATAATTTGCTGGTTATCTTTATAAAAAACCAAAGGCTTAATTCCATATCTATCACGGGCAATTAACAAAGTTTCCTCTTTGTTATCATAAATTGCAATGGCAAAACAACCATTTATTTCATTTAAAAAACTCTCACCTTGTTCGATATAAAGATTTAGTAATACCTCTGTATCAGATTGGGTTTTGAATACAAATCCTTTTTCTAATAATCTTTTTCGGTGATATGGATAATTATAAAATTCGCCATTAAAAACAATAGTGTATCTTCCGGTATTATCAGTTAATGGCTGATTTGCTGCATCTGAAGTATCAATAACAGAAAGTCGGGTATGACCTAATCCAGTATTTTTATGAAAAAAAATTCCATCACTGTTTGGACCTCTGTTTTTAAGCAAAGAAACGCTCTGCTTTAAAGATCCTGTCCACTTTTCAGCATTATCGTTAAAATCATATATTCCGCAAATTCCGCACATGGAGAATGTTAATTGTTATTTGTTATAAGTTTGAAAAAAGTTAATAAGTTATTTAGTTAATAGTTCAAAAAATTCATTGTACGTGATTTATAGTTTAATGTTCGCAGTTTATTGTTATTTGTTAATGTCTACTCATCCTTTAGAAACATTGGATCCCAAGGTGGTAATTTGGTAGGTGTTTGTTTTAAAATTTCTAAAGTTTTTTCGTCAATAAATTTCTTTAAAACTACTACTCTAAACATATATTCGTTAAACCATCCATCTGTAATTGCAAGGTATCCGTTATGTCCAGATGAAGCTCCCCAACTATTTTCTACCATCCATTTTGTTGGTTTTTCGTTTGCATCAACATCTGCTGCAACCAATGCCATTCCATGCGAAGAGCCACTTTCAAAAGTTATAATTCTGTCTTTTTTATCCATTCCAAATTTAACACCGTACAAAGATTGATAATCATAATTCTCAAGTGATAATAATCCAGCATCTGTATTTAATTGTTTTCCTACATCGCATGAGAAATACATTGCCTCATTACTTTTTATAGAAGTTATTGCGAATTTTTTAATCTCATCAACTGGTAAATTTATATAAAGCCAATTACGGCCTTCCATAACATTTCTATCATATTCTATTTCATATAATTTATAATATGGTCGCGATGGATCATTCATTAATAAAACATAATCTGTAAAATTAACATTAGGCAAAGACTCAGAAAAAAATGATTTAGGAGTGTAAGATTTTAACGGACTTATTATACCATCTTTTGACTGATAACGCCATGAAAATTCCTTTGGTGGTTTTCCTAAATTAAGAACAAGAATTCTATAAACATCGCCTAACATTTCAATTTTTTTTGTTCTTATTTTATCATCGATAGATTTGTTTTCTTTCATTTTTCTTAATTCCAAACCATTCTCCCTTAATTTTGTAGTCAGAACTTTTTGTAATGCTGAAGTACTTTCGCTGGAATTTGTTTCAGGCATTGCTTCTTTTGGAACCAAACCATATTTCTCAACCAGATTTGTTAATGAATTCCATACGCCACCATCGCCAATGGGATTTTTAAAAAACCACTCAACAGTTTTATCATCCATTTGTTTGTCGGAAGAAAGTATTATTCCTTCTAGAAAAAGATTAGCTTTCTCGAGTAAATCATAAAAATACAAATAGTTAGTACTGAACTCAAACGAACTTAGATTATAATTTTTAATCACCTTTGGTCTTAAAATATTTAACCCGGTAAACATCCAGCAACGACCGGAACTTTTTTGGTCAGTGATCCCAGATACATCAACTTTATATTTAAAAAAGAAATCTGTTTTGCCAATATTTTCGCGATTTACAGAAAGTTTTTTTAACTCATTTGCCGAAACTGCATTTTGAATTGCTTTATCGCTGGGTGTTGAAACAAAAGATTTTTCAATTTGTTGTAAAACTTCATTTGAAATTGAAACAGAATTATTTTGTGAGTATCCTGCTTTAGCCATAATAATTAGGATTATTGAAATTAAAATCTTTTTCATGTTATAAATTTTTTGTAAAGATACGGAATTTGGATTTATTAAAGAATTTGCCGCTGATAATCGCAGATTTATACGGATTAAAATTACTTTAACTAGCTTCTTAACTCATATGATTATTAATAACTAAGCGATAATTTGACAATAGAGATTAAATTAGTTTTCTCCAAAACTTTCTTTTATAAAACCAACCAAAAGTTATTGAAGCAATTAAAGCTCCTGAGCAATTTGCAATAAAATCGAAAATATCTTGTGACCGTTTATTAAAAACTGTTCCTTGTAAAATTTCGAGAAGTCCACCATAAACAAAACACAATAAAGTTATAAGCATAATTTGCTTAACAGTCTGTTTCCCTTTTTGCTTTGTTACACCAGCTAAAATTAAAAGACATAAAACGAAATACCACATAAAATGAATTACTTTATCAAGTCCAGGGATAATAATAAATTTTACTCCGTCTAATGAGTCACCAGAAATTGTGCTTCCAATAAAAATAAGCGTTGCCCAAATAAGTGCTTTTATATACGAAGAATTCATTTTTTAAAAAATCAAGTTGTAAAAGTATAAAATTCAGCGTAGGTTTGTTGTCAATGGCAGGCATATATTTTCATATCCCTTTTTGTAAAACTCGTTGCAGTTACTGCGATTTTTTTTCGTCTGTTTCTGAAGAATATATTCCAAAAATTATTGAGGCAGAAATTAAAGAATTAGAATTTAAAAAAGAATATTTAAACTGCGAAACCATTGAAACAATATACTTTGGCGGGGGTACTCCTTCTTTTATCTCAGAAAACAATATTCAACAGTTATTAAATTCGGTTTATAAAAATTTTAAAGTTTGTGATAATCCAGAAATAACAATTGAGGTAAATCCCGATGATATTAGTTCGCAAAAAGCTAATTCATTTTTTTCTTTTGGTATTAATAGAGTGAGCATGGGAACTCAATCTTTTAATGACGATATTTTAAAATTTTTAAATAGAAGGCACAACTCAAAACAAGCCCTAAAATCAATTGGGATATTAAAGCAATCCGGGTTTAAAAATATAAGTATCGATTTAATTTATGGTATTCCTAATTTAAATAATTATGAATGGGAAAAAACTATTGATACAGCTTTGCAATTAAACATTCAACATATTTCTGCATACCATCTAAGTTTCGAAAAAGGAACAAAAATTCACCAACAATTAAAAACTAAAGAAATATTTGCTTTGCAAGATGATGATAGCGTTAATCAATATAATCTTCTTTGTAAAAAATTAAAAAACAATAGTTTTGAGCATTACGAAATTTCAAATTTTTCTTTACCTGAATTTAATTCCAAACATAACAGTAGTTACTGGGAAGGGAAAAAATATGGTGGAATAGGTCCATCATCACATTCATTTAATGGAAATTCGCGACAATGGAATGTTTCAGATATTGAGAAATATATAAAAGGCGTTATTTCTAATAAGGGATATTTCACAAAAGAAAACCTATCTTTAAATCAGAAATACAATGAATATATTTTAACCCGCTTAAGAACAAATAAAGGAGTTAGCGATAAAGAAATTTTAGTTAATTTTGGAGAAAATATTTTAAACCATTTCTTAACTGAAATTAAATTGTTAACAAATAGCAATAAAGTAATATTAACAAATAACAATAATTACAGCATTTCAGAAGAAAATTGGTTTATTTCTGATGGAATTATTGCTCAATTATGTAAAATCTAAATTTTATGATAAAAGTTGTAGCATTTGACATTAACGATACAGAGAAACTAAAATATGCATTAGCTATCAGACGAGAAGTTTTTGTAAAAGAGCAAGGCGTTGAAAAATCACTTGAGCAGGACAATCTTGAAGATACGGCACAACATTATCTGGCATATTATCATGATTTAGCCGTTGGAACTGCCAGATGGAGAGTTACTGAAAATGGCATTAAATTCGAAAGATTTGCGGTGTTACACGATTATAGAAACAAAAAAATTGGTCAGGCACTTTTAGATTCAGCAATATTTGATGCTAAAATATTAGGGAAAACAATTTATTTACATGCCCAAAAATCGGCAGTAAATTTTTATTTAAGAAATGGGTTTAGTCCAATTGGAGAACCATACTTTGAAGCTGGAATTGAGCACATAACAATGAATTGGTTTGAAGATCTTTTTTAAATTAGAAACTGCTTTGAATTTTAAACTAAGTTAACATGATGATAAATACACTTACCATAAAATCAATTTATTTGCCCTAACCCTAAAGGGAATAAATTGATTTTCAACACTCCCTCTAGGGCTGGGGAAAATGTTGAAAATCATAACAGTGTATTGAATTTTTAAAATTTTAAACAGTTTCTTAAACTTTTTTAATTCTTTTAGGAATGGTTTTCGGTTGAAAATACCTTACTTTTACATATTCAAAAAAAAACATATGAAAGTAAAAACTTATAATATTTGGTTAATACTTAGCATAACTATAATTTTTCAGACTATTACTTTTACTGCATATACCCAATCGCCTCAAAAAATAAACTATCAGGCTGTAATTAGAAATATTACAGGTGATGTTTTACAAAATACTGTTTTAGGAATGCGTGTAAGTATTATTAATGGTTCAGCTTCTGGTACCATTATTTACCAGGAGACATATAACCCAAATCCCCAGTCGAATGCTTATGGAGTTGTTAATATCGAAATTGGTAGTGGGATTCCAATTATTGGAACATTTTCTTCGATAAATTGGGGAAACGGTCCTTTTTTTATTAAAATTGAAACTGACCCTACAGGTTTAACAAATTACACTTTAATTAGTACAAACCAGCTTATAAGTGTGCCTTATGCTTTTTATGCAGAATATAGTGGTTCAACACCACCAAAACATTATGTAGGTGAATTTTTTGAAGGTGGTATAATTTTTTATGTTGATTATACTGGAAATCACGGATTAATCTGCAGTTTAATTGATTTAAGCACGGCTATGACATGGAGCGATTTCCCTACAACAGCAATAGGAGTATCTGCACAAAGTGATTGGAACGGAAAAACAAATTCAACTGCAATTATTTTACAAAGTGCTTCAACAAGTACTGCCGATGTTTGCAATAACTACACTAATTCTAATTACGGAACAGGGGTTTATTCCGATTGGTATTTACCAGCTATCGACCAATTAAGTTTAATTTACCACGCAAAATATCAATTAAACAAAGCCATTGACACTGATGGAAACGCTGCAACCACTTTATTAACAAAGCACCCATACTGGTCATCAACAGAAAGCACTAGTATAAGCGCATGGGCATATGATTTTGTAACTGGAAGTGTAATTGGAAACGACAAACTTTGCACACCAATATATGTACGTGCAATCAGAGATTTTTAAATTAAATATCTGCCATAAACGCCCCGCTATTAGTTACTGCAAAGCATTCTACTTTTAACTTTTTGGATTCTTCAATCCATTTACTAATTCTCCACTTTGAATTAGATGCATCAATAATAATTTGAGAAGGATTATAAACTTTTAAAATATCCGAAATGTTCATATAAACATTATTTGATAACACTATGTACTCTACATCTAACTTTTTTGTACTTTGCTCTAGTATTATAAATTTATCTCTTATTGCAACTATTCTGCATCCATAAAAATTAAAATAATTCTTTTTGAAGAACAAGTTATCATTATTAGTAATTAAAAGATTAGTAAATAAAAACTGTTCTTTTAACTGCGAAAAAGGGATTATTCTTTCTTTTCCAACACCTAGCATCAACCAATTTCCCTTTAAAGAATTAAGCATATTTGTTTTTTGAGGAACTATATCACTAAAAAGAACATTTTTTGAGCCGTCAATAAAATTAATCGAAGAAACACCTCTAATGTTGTATACATATAGTTTTCGCTGTTCTAGGGTATTAATTTTTTTGTAAATACTAAAACAAAGAATGAGTATTATAGAAATAAGGAAGTATCTTAAATAAATTATTTTTTTATACACAATGAATAATGTTACCAAAATCAAGGACAAATAAAACAAGAGCATTAACGGCAGATTAAAAGGAATATCTTTTGAAACAGATCCTGGCAAATTTTCGATATACTGGCACGACCAATTCATTAAATCTACAAGTTTAATAAGTCCTTTTGCAACCCATGTGGCACCCCACTCCCATGGCGAAATTGCAAACAAAATCATTGCAAGATATATTATTAAAGTAGATAGCGGTATAACAATAAGCCCACTTATTAAAAAATAATTTGGAAATTGATGAAAATAATATAAACTTAAAGGAAAAGTTACCAGCTGTGCAGCAATTCCCACAGAAGTTAATGCCCATATCCAATCAATAATTTTATATTTAAAATACAATAACTTATAAATCATTGGTTGATAATAAACAATTCCTAATAATGCCAGATAGCTCAATTGAAAGCCTACATCAAATAACATTAAAGGATTAACAATTAGCAAAATTAATGCTGATGCAGAAAGTGAATTGTAAATATTAGTCTGACGATTAAATGCCCTACCTATAACAACAAAACTAAACATAGCCGCAGCCCTTAATACTGCTGGCGATAAACCTGTGAGCAGAGCATATCCCCATAAAAAAAGAACAATAATTATTGTTTTTAGTATGATAAGCCGTTTCTTCTTCGACATAAAAAACAATAAAAAATCTAAAACAACAAACACAATTCCAACATGCAATCCGCTAACAGATAGCACATGCATTGCACCAGATGAGATATAGGCTTGTTTAACTTCTGAATCAAGTTCATTTACATAGCCAAGAGTAAGCGCAGAAGTAACAGAAAACGCATCACCTTTAAATCCATATTTTACTAATACCGAAAGAATATTTTTTCTTAAATTATCTGCAAATAATAATATTCCGCCATCAGGTTTTGAACTAATCATTTTCCAATTAGCCGATTTTAAATATGCCTGATGAGTAATTAAGTGGAATGCCAGATATTGTTTGTAATCAAACTCTTTAGGGTTTCCTGCATTCTCTATTTCCTGTAATGCAGGCTCAAAAATTATTCTATCTCCATTTTTTAAAGTCGCTGATTTTTTATCTTTTTGAAAATATAAAATTACTTTTCCATCAGTACTTAACCATTCATTATTTGAGCGTATAGCCTGTATTTCGAGAACAGTTTTTATCGACTTCTCTTTTTCTGTAGGTTGTTCAATTATCTCACCTAAAAGATATCCTGATTTGCTGTTTACAAAAAAATCTTTCTTTACTGCATATTGTGATGTTAATACAAAAGCGGAAATAAACAACACAATATTAAGGACTATTCCCCATAACGGAGCGAGAGAATACTTTGAACGAAGAGCTGGAATTATTTGAAAAACAAATAAGAAAATAAATAAAAAACAAATTCCAAAAAGAATCCAGTTTATTTGTAATTCCGGGAAATATCTACAAAAAACAATTCCCAGAATAAAAGGTAAAACGAGTCTTACAAATGGAATATTCGAAAAAGTCGAAACCTTTAATTGCATTTGTAAATGTTACAATTTAAACTCTATTTACAAAAGAATTTTATTGTGGTATCTGCATTAACTATGCTATCAGCAAAACTATCCCATAAAATAACATCTCCACCGCAAAGTCGTTTAAAGTCCAAAGTGTCTTTTGGAATATCGGGATTACGATACTTTATTTTATAACAATTTTTACAAACAGGTGTCTCTTCTTCAGCTAATTTTTCGCATGACATAAAAACTGCTCCGCTAATAATCGCAATAAATAAAATAAGCTTTTTCATTTGTATTAAGTGTTAGGTGAGGTTTTATTCTTCTCTTTTTCTTGAAATGATTTTATAAGATCTTCGGGCGATTTGCCTATATTCTCTATCATTACCTTGGTATCTTTTGCTAATGCATGATTTGGATATTTTTCGACAAATCTTTCATAATGAAATTTAGCTTTTTCAACATCTAGTAATAGATTTTCATAAACAAATCCTTGCATAAAAATGCAAACTGCAACTTTAGGAAAATCGGGATAGTCATTTTCAATTCTTTCATAATATGTTAAAGATAGCCTGCCTTTACTTAATGATTTACAAATTTCTGCGGCTCTAAATAAATATTCTGCCGATGCAGTATCATCAGGGTTTTGAGTCGCAAATCTGGAATATAATAATATCGCATTGTTTGCTGCTCCAATATCTAAGGACATCACAGTATCTGAATATATTTTTTTTTCAATTTGTTGAATTTCTACAAGCAATTTGTTTTTATCAACAATAGGTTTTTTTGCAGGTGTGCAAGCAAATATTCCCGAAACAAAAATAATTAATAGTAGAAAGTTTTTCATATTATTTCTTTTTAGCAAACTTCATTTTGTAACTTACCTTAACCACTCCACAAATTATATTATTTAATTTTTTCTTAATTAATGCTCTTCTAATTTGTGAGATTCTATCCGGAATTAAAACTCCATCTAAATGATCATACTCATGTTGAAAAATTCTTGCTTTAATACCATCAAAAACTTCTTCGTGTGGAACAAAATTTTCATCTAAATATTTAACAGTAATTATAGGTTTACGACTAACATCTTCACGAATTCCGGGTAAACTTAAACAGCCTTCATTGTAAACCCACGATTCACCTTCTTCATTAACTATATGTGCATTAATAAAAACTTTTTTGAAACCTTTTAATTCTGGATGATCTTCTTCCATTGGCTCAGCATCTATCATAAATAATCTAATAGATTTGCCAACTTGAGGTGCTGCAAGCCCAACCCCTTCAGCATCATACATTGTTTCAAACATGTTTGCAATAAAATCCTTTAAACCTGGATAATCTTGCGAAATTTCTTTTGCTACTTCGCGCAATACTACATTTCCATATCCATATACCGGCAATATCATCTCTTTTTAAAATTTAAATATTCTAAATAATTCTGTAATAAAATTGTTGCACTAACCGAATCAATGAGTGCTTTATTCTGTCTGTCTTTTTTACTTAAACCACCATCTATCATTGCCTGAAAAGCCATTTTAGAAGTATACCTTTCATCATACATATCAACGGGAATAAGCGGAAAAGTAGTTTTTAACTTTTCTGAAAATGGTTTTATAAATTGCATCGACGATGACTCTGTATTGTCTAACTTTTTTGCTAAACCAACAACAATTAATTCAACTTCCTCTTTAAGAAAATATGATTTTAAAAAATCAAATATCTCTCTGGAAGAAACTGTAGTTAAATTAGTTGCAATAATTTTCATTGTGTCTGTAACTGCAAGTCCAACACGTTTTTGTCCGTAATCTATAGCTAAAATTCTTCCCACAATAAAAATTAATTTGTATACAAACCTACATTAAAATTGTGTAAAAGACAATATTCATATTATTTAAATTTACTTAATTGACTGATATTGCTCTAATTAAGATAAAAATAATTTTGATTATAAAATATGCTACATATCTATCATTTGTCATATTCATTTTATAACATTACCTTTACCCCATTAAATTTATAGACTAAGTGACAGACACCTTAAAAAATATAACTCCTGTTTTCGATAAAATGTTGAATCGTAGCGACAAAGAAAAACTTCTCTCACAGCGAAGTATTTGCATTTGGTTTACCGGATTATCAGGAAGTGGAAAAAGTACTTTAGCCATTGAGTTTGAAAAAGAACTTCATAATAGAGGTTTTCTTGCAAAATTAATTGATGGCGATAATGTAAGAACAGGTATTAATAAAAACCTTGGATTTTCAGAAGAAGACCGCAACGAGAATATTAGACGAATTGCCGAAATTAATAAACTATTTATTGAAAACGGAACCATCACAATTAACTCATTTGTTAGCCCTACAAATAATTTACGCGAATTAGTAAAAGAAATTGTTGGACCATCCGACTATTATCTAGTTTATGTAAATGCCTCATTAAATGTATGCGAACAACGTGATGTTAAAGGACTTTATGCTAAAGCTCGTAAAGGTGAAATTTCTGATTTTACTGGTATCTCTGCTCCCTTTGATGAACCTAAAAATATTTTCTTAGAAATAAACACATCAGAATCAGATATAAAAACTTGTGTAAACATATTATTAAGCAAATTCTTACCAATTATAGAACTTCAAAAAGAAAATGAAAAATTATAAAATAACTCATCTCCGCGAACTCGAAAACGAATCAATATATGTAATTCGTGAAGTTGTTGCGCAGTTTGAAAAACCAACCATGCTTTTTTCTGGCGGCAAAGATTCAATTGTAATGTTTTATCTTGCACGCAAAGCATTCTGGCCTGCTAAAGTTCCTTTTCCATTGTTACACGTTGACACTGGTCACAACTTTCAGGAAACTCTTGATTATAGAGATAATTTAATGAAAGAAACTGGATCTACTTGTATTGCTCGTTCAGTTCAGGATTCTATTGATAAAGGTCGTGTGGTTGAAGAAAAAGGAATAAACGCTAGTCGCAACAAATTACAAACCGTTACGCTTCTTGACGCCTTAGAAGAATTTAAATTTGATTGTGCAATGGGTGGTGGTCGTAGAGACGAAGAAAAAGCACGTGCAAAAGAACGTTTTTTCTCACATCGTGATGAATTTGGACAATGGGATCCAAAAAATCAACGCCCAGAATTATGGAACATTTTTAATGGCAAAAAAAGAATGGGCGAACATTTTAGAGTATTCCCAATTAGTAACTGGACCGAAATGGATATATGGCAATATATTTTACTGGAAAATATTCCTATTCCAAATTTATATTTTAATCACAAAAGGGAAGTCTTTAAACGTGATGGAATGATACTCGCCACTGCACCTTTTATGGAATTAAAACCTGAAGAAAAACCCGAAATGATGGATGTTCGCTGCAGAACAATTGGTGATATTTCGTGTACCGGTTTAACATTATCCAAAGCAACAACTCTTGAAGAAATTATTCGCGAAATTGCTGCGACTCGTGTTACAGAAAGAGGCGGTCGTTACGACGATAAACGAAGTGAAACTGCTATGGAAGATCGCAAAAAAGAAGGTTATTTCTAATTTAGTACAGTCACACTAAGCGTAGTCTAAGTGTCCAAACTAAAAAAATAAATCCAAATTCCAAAATCATAAATAATAAAATGGAAGAAAACAATTTTGACGCATATTTAAACATGGAACTTCTTCGCTTCACAACAGCAGGAAGTGTTGACGATGGAAAAAGCACTTTAATCGGAAGATTGTTATATGACAGTAAAGCAATTTTCGAAGATCAGATGGAAGCTATCGAAAGAGCTAGTCTTGGCAGAGGTGAAGAAAGGGTAAACTTAGCTTTATTAACTGATGGACTTCGTGCAGAACGGGAACAAGGAATTACTATTGATGTTGCATATCGATATTTTGCAACACCGCGCAGAAAATTCATAATTGCCGACACTCCTGGCCATATTCAATATACAAGAAATATGGTTACAGGTGCTTCAACTGCTAATCTTGCCGTTATATTAATTGATGCACGCCACGGTGTTGTTGAACAAACTATCAGACATTCATTTCTTGCAAGTTTGTTACAAATTCCTCATGTAATTATTTGTATTAACAAAATGGATTTGGTTGATTACAGCGAAGAAAAATTTGCCGAAATCACAAGTCGCTTTTTAGAATTTGCTGCAAAATTTGACATTAAAGATATTCGCTTTGTACCCATTTCTGCATTAAATGGCGATAATGTTGTAAAAAGAAGTACTAATATGGATTGGTACGATGGGCCAACATTGCTTTGGTTACTTGATACTATTTATATTAGTAGCGATCAAAATCATATTGATGCCAGACTTCCGGTACAATATATTATAAGACCGCAAAATGATGAATTTCATGATTATCGTGGATATGCAGGTCGTATTGCTGGTGGCATTTTCAGAAAAGGTGACAAAGTAAAAGTATTACCAAGTGGATTTGTTTCTACTATAAAATCAATCGACACATTTGAAAAATCATTAGAAGTAGCAACTTCATCACAATCCGTAACAATAACCCTTGAAGATGATGTTGATGTTAGCCGTGGTGATATGATAGTAAAAGAAAACAACGTGCCAACAGTTAGTCAGGATGTTGATCTTATGTTTTGTTGGTTTAACCCTAAACCGTTGCAGTTAAAAGGTCGTTACGTATTACGCCACACTTCAAATGAAGTGAAATGTGTTATTAACGAAGTTATATATAAAGTTGATATTAACACAATGGAAAGAAATACAACTGATAAGAATGTAACATTAAACGAAATTGGTAGAATGTCAATTCGAACCCAGAAACCTATTTTCTATGACTCATACCGCAAAAACAGAATTACCGGTAGTGTTATTCTTGTTGATGAAGCAACAAATGAAACTGTTTGTGCAGGAATGATTGTATAAAAACTAATGAGCTGTTAACAAAAGTTACAATTAATGACAAAATTCCAAGTCTGAATATCCAAGTCCAAAGGCCAAATATTATAAATTAAACTATAAAAATATTTTCCACAAACTACTGTACTAAATGGGAAGAGTATCTTTTTAGTCTTTTTGATTTTTTTTGAATTTGGTACTTGAGATTTGAAATTTGGTACTTAGTAAGTTACTTATAATTTAGACAACTTTTCTCCAGCTTTAAGTAAGGTTTCGTCCTCTTTTGCAAAACAAAAACGAAGAATTTTTTCGTCAGTTTTATCTTTATAAAAAACTGAAATAGGAACAGAAGCAACACCAATTTCTTTTGTTAAACGAATTGCTATATCAGTATCTGGTTCATCGCTTATTGCAGAATAACAAAGATTTTGGAAATATGACCCTTTTGAGGGAACAAAAGTAAATTTCGAACTTTTAATTGACTCTAAAAAAGTATTTCTCTTTTTTTCATAAAATGCAGGAACACCATTATAATTATCAGGATTTTTTAAAAACTCTGCTAAAGCATATTGCAAAGGAGTAAATGTGCTAAATGTTAAGAATTGATGAATCTTTCTGAATTCTGTTGTTAGCTGCTTAGGTGCTACACAATATCCTGTTTTCCATCCTGTAACATGAAACGTTTTTCCAAATGAACTAATAATAAAACTACGTTGTTGCAATTCAGGCACTGTCATAAGTGAATGATGCTTCAAACTATCAAAAATGATATGCTCATATACCTCATCACCAATTAAAAAAATATTTGTATTCTGAACAATGTTAGTTAATTCTTTTAAATCATTTTCACTTAAAACTGCTCCAGTGGGATTATGAGGTGTATTTATTATTATTAATTTCGTTTTTAAAGAAATATTATTTCTTACTTCATTCCAGTCAATTTTATAATCTGGATATTTTAATGAAATACAAACGGGTATTCCACCATTTAATTCTATTGCTGGAATATAACTATCATATGCTGGCTCAAAAACAATTACCTCATCACCGGCTTTTACTATAGCAGTAATTGCTGCAAAAAGTGCTTCTGTGCCACCTGAAGTAACTGTAATTTCAGAATCTGGATGATAATTTACATTATAAAGTTTTAATGTTTTTTCAGAAATTGCCTCTCTCAATTCTTTTACTCCCATCATTGGTGCATATTGGTTATATCCCAATTTCATATATTTATTTACTAAAGAAATTAATTCCTCGGAAACGGGAAAATCAGGAAATCCCTGAGATAAATTAATCGCTTTATATTCCGTTGCCATTGACGACATTACGGTAAATATTGTAGTTCCAACTAATGGAAGCTTTGTTGCTATAATTGGTTTATTCATTTCCATAATTTTAAAATATAACTGAAACAATTATTAAAACCATAAAATTAACAATAATATTTATAGCTTGTTTTCTCAGTAGCGAAAGTATCATTTTTAAGCATTAAGCAAAAAACAGAATATTTTATTCTTTGCCGGTTAAACACACCCCCGCCCACTAATAAACTACAATCCAGAACATTGTCTTATCTGGTATTATTTACCCCAACTTTTAATCTTTTAAATTCATTGGGTTAAACAAAATTTTTAATTATTTTTGGCAACCTTTTAAGATATTTGTATGTCTTAAAATTGAAGAGTTTAACATAATATTTCTTTTAAATTATTAATGAAACAAAGCATATAAGATTCCGTATAAATCAAATATCTTATTAAAAATATAATGAAGTCTAGGTTAATTAATATAATACTCCTGTTTTTTGCACTATTTTTAAGTCTTACACTTGTTGCTCAAAAGACAGTAAATAGTGCAGATTATGCTATAGAACAGTCCAACACCATATTTGATTTTCAAACTAATCCAAAAGGAATTTATACAGTTTCTGTTACTTCAACAAATGTAACCTGTTATGGTTTATGTGATGGAAAAATTACCGTAACTTTAAACGGCGCTCCAACATTTCCTGTGGATATTAGACTAGTATTGCCTGCCGATTTAGGTGGTGGTTCTCAAAATTTCAATAATCTAATTATAACCGATTTTCCTTTTACTATTTCAAATCTTTGTGGATCAGTTTTACCATATCAAGTTAGAGCAAGAGATGCTTCAAATGCTATTCAATGGTCACCTCAAGTATGGGTAGTAGCTCCAGGTCAAATGATAATTAATGAAGTAAGTATAGTAGATGAATCCTGTGCCGGAAGTTGTGATGGAAGTGTTAAAATTATTGATATTATTAATGCGGCATTTCCTGTTACTTATTTATGGTCAACAACCTCAATTATTGACAGTATAGGTGATTTATGTGCAGGTACATATATTGTTACGATAACAGATGCAAATTCTTGCTCTATTGATTCATCATTTGTTTTTGCTGCAATTACACCTATTACTCCTGTTGTTTCTAATACCGGACCTTATTGCGTTGGCGATTTAATACAATTAAATGTTGATGCTTTTTCTTCTTATGTCTGGTCTGGTCCAGGGGCTTTTAATAGTGTACTACAAAACCCAACAAGAGCAGGTGCAACACTGGCAATGGGAGGTGTTTATTCTGTCACTGTTACAGATGCTGCAGGATGTACAGGTGTAGGAACTACTACAGTTGTTGTAAATGCTTTACCCAATGCTGTAATAAACCCCGCAGCAGTTACTATTTGTGAAGGACAAAACACAACTTTTACTGCATCTGGAGGAACGAGCTATTTATGGAGTACTGGCGCAATTACCGCAGCCATTACCGTTAATCCTATTATAACAACAATCTATACTGTCACAGTTACTAATGCTGCTGGCTGTACAGCAACAGCCTCTATAACTGTAACAGTAACCGCTCTGGTGCCGCAAACAATAACCGGAACTACTCCTTTATGTGTTGGTTCAACGGCTGTCTGGACAAGTACAACACCTGGCGGAACATGGACGAGTGCCACTCCAGCGGTTGCGACAGTGGGATTAGCTACAGGATTAGTAACTGGAATAAGTGCAGGAACATCAATAATCACATATTCTGTAACAATAGGCGGATGTGTTAATACCGCTACACAAACAGTAACAATTAATGCTCAAACACCCCAG
>CAILUD010000232.1 GCA_903837285.1 uncultured Bacteroidota bacterium
CCAATTCCATAAATACAACTAACCGATGAAACAACAATTACATCTTGTCTGCCAGAAAGTAAAGCAGAAGTTGCGCTTAACCTAAGTTTTTCAATTTCATCATTTATTGCAAGATCTTTTTCAATGTATGTGTCTGATGATGGAATATAAGCTTCGGGTTGATAATAATCGTAATATGAAACAAAATACTCTACTTTATTCTCAGGAAAAAATTGTTTGAATTCAGAGTATAACTGAGCGGCAAGAGTTTTATTATGACTTAATATTAATGCTGGTCTTTTTACCTGTGCAAGCATATTTGCAATTGTAAATGTTTTACCAGAACCAGTTACGCCGAGTAGTGTTTGATATTTTAAATCAGAATTTATTCCATCAACCAACTGTTTAATAGCTTCTGGCTGGTCTCCTGTTGGAACAAATGGTGAAATAAGTTTTAATTCCATAATGCAAAAATACCAAATATTTGAATTAGATATTTGGTAAAATTTTTGTAGCTAAAAATTATTATTTTTGAATAATATATAAAATATTGAAATTTAACTAAATCTAGTAAAATGAATACTATTATGAAAGTTTATTTAACATTTATTTTAATGATAGGAATTTCTCAAATTTCTTTTTCTCAAAAAATAAAAGTGATTTCTGCTTATGATAATCAGAATTCATACACAAGTGGATTATTTGCAATTCAGGATACTGCTGTATATCGTTATAGCTGGTATTATCATGAATGGTTTGCGCTCGAGAATACTGGCCTTACACGAGTAAATGATACAGTTAAAGTTTCTTCATTAGCTGTTTATAATAACAAAATAAATAATTCGAGTGGTATCTTTGTTTTCTCTGATACAGCAGTGTTTAATTATAATTGGTTTATTCAAACATGGTTTCCACTTTCTAATGCTGGACTTCCAAGAATTAACAATAAACCTGATGTAAGAATGTTAACTGTTTATGGTGATTCTGGCAGTAGTAGTAATAGCACTTTGTTTGCTTTGACTGATACTGCAATATACAGCTATCAATGGTATCTTCATGAATGGTTTCCATTGTCGAATTTAGGTTTGTCGTTTTCAGTAAAAGAATTACAAGAAAATAACATAATGAATATAAATTCATTTCCAAATCCGTTTGATGAAAATATTTCAATAAAATTAAATTTGCCTGCTGGATTTAATGAAAAAATTAAAATTGCAATTTATGATGAGAAAGGAATTCAGGTAAAATATTTCGAAAAAGAAAATTACACCTCTGTTGAACCTGTTGTTTTATCAGAATTAAATCAATTAACATCAGGGATATATTTTTGTGAAATAAAAGCTGGAGAAAAGTTTAAAACAATAAAGGTGATTAAGAAAAAATAAATTAAATTATATTCTGTCTATTGTTTTAAAATAGTTTTACTAAATGTTTTATTGTTTTACAAAGTTGATATTTTTGAAAAAAGCTCAGATACTTTGTCTTTTGATTTTTTAAAAAATGCATGTCTTTGTTTTTCAGCCACTCCGCTAATTATCATAGATTTGCGCATAATATTTTTAAGCCATTCTTCTGTTTCGTTATAAAATACAGAATTAGTAGTTGCCATTGAATTAAATGTGTTATGTGTTAAATATAGTGTTTTTGTGTTTCCTGTGGTTACAAATATGTGATTATTCGTTAGTTGAAATTCACTTTGGTACATTGTAAAGTTTCCTTCATTTACTGCCCATTTTTCCTCGGTAATAAATTTAGAACTTTTTTCAACTTGTTTTTCAATTGAACAAAGTAAATCTGTAATTTGTTTGCAAATTAGTAATGCATCTTCTTTTGTTGCAAAAAAGCCAGAATCCCATGCGTACTCAATAATTTTAAGGTTGCTTACAACAGTGTCTTCATGCCATATTTCTATTGAAGGAATTTGTATGTATTCTTCTGCAATATTCTTACATAATTCAGATAATTTTGGATTAATGTTATTGATGCTAAATTTTTTCCCTTCGCATGAAGGTAAGTTTAACATTGCTTTTTGCCAAAAGAAAATTTTAAAAGCGGCCAAATCTGGAAACTGGAATTGATGAAATATAGGAATATCACCCGCAGCATAAATAATTTGTTTAGGATTTGCTCCGTTAATTTTTTTTAAGTCAGTAAGAATATTATTTACATATTCTTCAAATCCTGTTTCATTATTAATTAAGTTTTTAAAATAAAAATTGGCAGAAGAATCATCCGGGTTTGCAATTACATCTGGTGATATTTTATAATGACGGCATAATTTTACAAGTTCGTCCATACTTAATACCGATTCTCCTCTAAGTCTTCTGTATGCTCCGTCCTGACTTATTTCAAGTATATCAGCAATCTCATTAGCTAGTGAAATGTTTTTTGAAACAGATTTTTTTAGTCTGTCAAAGAATTTTATTTGCAGTGGGTTTTTTACTGAAGATTCTTCCATATTATTTATCAATATTTCATTAAATCTAGCAAATTCTTTTGCAATATATAATAATTTGATGAAATGGTTTTGCATATTTTGCGAAAATGCATCTAGAATTCTAAAGATTTCAATTATATCTGCAAAAAACGATAAGTTGATATTAGTGCTTTGTTATTTTCAATTTTAATTACCAGCCATTGATACTGAACTTTGCTTCATAAATCTGTAATTAATTTTAAACTTAAAGCAATTTCAAAATGAAAACAAAAATTAGAAAAATCGGAACAATATTGCTAGTAATAGCATTATTTAGTGCATCAAATTTAATTAATGCACAAAATCAGACTAAATCTGTTGTCGCAGTTTTAAGTATTGACAGCAAGGGTATAGCGCAGGATTCTGGATTGGTAAGTTATATGGTTCATCTAGAGTTAGAAAAACAGAATTATTATAATGTGATGGATAAGTATGATGTAGAATTTGGGCTTACTAAAAACAATATTGACATAAAAAATTGTCTAGGTAAATCATGTGTTGTTGCGGCAGGAAAAATTTTAGGAGTTGATAAAGTTATAACCGGAAGTGTTGAGCGTTTTGGTGAAAAGATTGTTATTTCTTTAAAAGTAATTGATGTAAAAACTGAATTAGTTGAAAAGCAGGATGCAACTGAATATTTAAATCTTCAACCCGAATTACAAAAAATGATAATGATATCTGTTCAGAGAATGCTTGGTATTGAACAGGATATGAATATTGTAAATTTGTTAATTAATTATGATGCACCAATTGAAAGTCCAAAAACACAACTTAATTTAAATGGGCCAAGAATGGGTGGCTCAATGATGTTTGGAGATGCTGCAAAAGTCTTAACTGGAAAAGAAAGCAACGGGGGATATAACATGTTTCCTGTTATGTTCGATTTTGGATGGCAAAAAGAATGGCAATATTTAAGTGCTGGAAATTTTCAAGCTTTAGTTGAATTTATACCTATGATTAGTGGTATGGAATCTGGAAAATTTATTCCTTCGTTAACATTTCTTAATGGGTTTAGAATTGGAAAAGGAGGATGGGAGTTTGCATTTGGACCATCATTTAGAATTGTAAAAAAAGCATATGGTTTTTATGATGAAAATAACATTTTGGGTGATGGAGAAAATGCATGGCATATGGAAAATGAGTGGAATGTTATGGATACAAACAGTACTTATCCATTGCTGGTTCAGAATCCCTATCCTCTAACAAAAAGAATAGATAGCCGTGGCACACCTTTTTTATCAACTAGTTTAATCTTTGGAATAGGAAGAACTTTTAAGTCGGGATATTTAAATATACCTGTAAATATTTTTGTATCTCCACGAAAAGAGGGAACAACTGTTGGATTTTCTTTTGGTTTTAATATTCAAAAGAAAAAGCATATTGAAAAATAAAAACTGTTTTATTGTGTAAATATAAACTGTTGGAGATAACTCCAACAGTGGCGCTAGATAACTCCAACAGTAGCGCTAGATAACTCCAACAGTGGCGATAAATAACTCCAACAGTGGTGTTAAAGGGACGTTAAATCTTCAATTTGTTAGCGAAATAAAAGTATTGTGTAGTTAATCCTAAAAACAATAACCAATGCCTAATTTAGTGTTTAATCCACCACCTAATTGATTATCTTCAATTGTAGTTATAATTCCTACTTGTGCTTTAAATACAAATCCGTTTAAACCACAATAACTATAACCAATATAAAGTTCGAGCATTGAACCAAGAGTATCGCCACCACTTTGTATTTTAAGTGGATTATTGTTAGGATTTGTTCTAATTGTTACATTAACAAATAAACTTTTTGTTAAATCTGTATTATTTCTTTTTCGGTAAAAATAATATGTGGAACCAATGCCAAGCATATTGTTTAAGATTACATTTCCATATACAATATCTAAACTTATATTTCGATTAACATAATATCCAATACCTGCGTGAACAAATTCCGGAAAGCCTAGTCCTGCAATAAAATATATTCTTTTGAAATTTGTTTTTAAGCTATCATTAGTAGTTTGACCGATAGTAGATTTTATTGTCAAATTAAAAATTAAACAAATTATAAAATATTTAATTATACGCATAGTCTTAATAGTAGAATAATATTACCTCAGAGTCCTTTTTAAGAGACTCTGAGATAAATATTTTAAGGTTTTACAACATCAACCCACACGCCTTTACGTCGTGCATTAATTGTTGCATCGTACATTGCTTCGCAATTAATTGCAGGTAGGTAATAATGTCCGGTATAACTTGCATTTAACAATACGCTGAATGTTTTTGTTTCTCCTGCTTTTAAATCAAAATATGTATAAACTCTGTCATCTCTAATATCCTGATAAGTAGGAATTGAGGATTTTGTTACATTATCAATTTCTAACAGACGCGTATTTATTATTTCCCAACCTGAAGGGAAAATTTGAGATAGTGCCATTTGTTTATACTCTAATGCAGTTGGATTAGTAAGTTTAACCTGAACGTAAAAATCTGTTCCTTGTTCGATATTCGAAGGATCTACAATTGAGCCTTCTAATGTTCTGTATATTGTTTCAGCTTTTAAACCATTTGATGCATCAGTTTCATTTCCTGCCTCAGGAATTCCTTCCATTATAATTCTGGCATATAAAACGCCATTACTGCCATTTTTAATGTTAATAGAAGATGCATCAACATTTTTAACTGGAATATTTGCTTGTGCAATATATTTTAAAGTATTTAAATTAACCCAGTTTCCACCTGCTGTTTGGAATGATGCTTTAATTTGTCCTGATGGTTTTTGATCGCCGAGATATTTAGAAATAGCAACTAACGAATATGCTGTAGATTGTGTGCTATACCATTCATTGCCTGAAATCTGATCAGAAATATTCTTTAATAAATTAAATGCTTCTTTCTTTCTGCCTAATAAACTAAGCGTTTCGAGTATCATAGATTTATCTCGAACATCACTACCATAAGTATAATAAAGTTCAGTGTATTTTGGAACATCAATACCAAGGCCTGCAATAAGTTTTTCTGCAATAGAAGTTTTTCCTGCTAATTGATAAGCTGCGGCCAGCCTCCATTTTGCCGAAGCAGAAAGGTTTTTGCATTCTTTTAAACGGTTCATCGGACCAATTTCTGCGGTGCCAGAAAGAGCAAGGGTGTATAATCTGTATGCTTGTAACAATTGAGATGATGGTCCGTTATTTGTCCATTTTGAAGCCATTGTTTTCTGATATTTTTTCCATTTTTTCAAGAATGCATCAGAAACAATATAGCCTTTCTTTTGAGCCTCGATAAGGAATTGACCGGCATAAGAAGTTCCCCATTCGTCAACATCTTGCCCACCCATCCAGTATGACATTCCTCCATTATAATTTTGGAATTGCATCAACCTCTGTATTCCGTACTTTATGTTTGCAGAAATCTCATCTTTTCTTTCCTTTGTTAAATCAACTAAATCTTCTAAATAAAGTTGAGGGAATGCCGAAGAAGTCGTTTGTTCAATACAACCATGAGGGTATGTTATAAGATATTTTAAACGCTTCTCAAGATTTAGCGGTGGTATGGCAGAAAGCTCCAGAGTTATTTTGTTTGTACCTTCAATACCAATTGGTGTATAGTTTATTGTAACCGATTGTCCGCCTTCAATCATTTCACCTTTTGAATCTGTAACTTTTGGATTAGGGTTTCTAACATCGAGCTCAACTTCATAATGTGCTTTTTCATTTCCTGAAACTGCATTAATTTCAACTTTAGCAATTCCTGTTTTCTTAAGCACTGTTAAATCAAATTCAACGTATTCTTCACCGTTTTCTTTAAAAGTTATGTTCTTTGTTGACGAACCTTCAATCTTTATAAGGTTATTTGTTTTTACTGAAATGCTAACATTTCTCACATTATTTTCCATTGCAAAAACACTTACTGGTAATTTTAGAGTTTCACTTGGTCCCAAAACACGTGGAAGTGTTGCTAAAACCATTAGTGGCTTTGTAACTGGAGTAGTTTTTTCTGCATTACCGTATGCACCGTTATCGCCAGCGATAACCATTGTTCTGACAGAACCTACATAATTTGGAAGTTTGATTTTATGAGTTTCTGTTTTTCCTCCTTTTAAGAAAAATGGTCCAATAAATTTAACCATTGGTTTAAATCGATTTGCTTTTTTGCTTCCACCAGACTTTTCGTCTCCATCACCACCAATACTTAATATTCTTTCAAGCTTGCCACCAAACGACCCAATTACCAAATCATATAAATCCCATGTTGTTACACCAAGTGCTTCTTTAGCAAAGAAACTTTCCCAAGGGTCAGGAGTTTTAAAACGGGTTAGGTCAAGCAAACCTTCATCAACAATGGCAAGAGTGTATGTCATATCATGACCATTCTTCTCTTTTACATTAATATTTACTGTTGATTCTGCACGTAGTTTATCTGGCATATCTATTACCGGATAAATATGTGTTTTAGGGTCTTCAATTAGAATTGGCAGAATTCCATACATCCTAATTGGTAAATCGTTTGCAGTTTGTGCGTGAGGTTGTAGAAGTGTAATGTTAACATAAATATTCGGTGTCATTTCTGCAGTTGTTTTGAAAGTAAATTGATTTAATTTACTGTATGATTCAACCCAGAAAGATTGAATTAGCTTAGTTCCGTTTTCAATACACACCAATGCTCGTGCACCTTCACTTCCAGGAATTGTAAGATTAACATCATCGCCAACCTGATATTTATCTTTATCGGCAGTGAATGTAAGTTGAGTTGCAGCTCCAGAATGATCTTTAGATTCGCGACCAGCCCAACCTGGCCAATCGATGTAGACAATTTTTCCAGTAGAGTGACCACTTGTTAAATCTTTTGCAACAACCATATAACGACCCCAATCAGGATAATTAATTTTAATATTCCATTTAGCTTTTCCGCCTGAAGAAGTAATAGTTTCGCGTTTTAATGGTTGAATATAAGAATGACCATTGTAATTAGCTAAATATTCTTCAGATTGATCCCACCACCATTTCCAATCAATTTTATAAAATGATAATTCAATTTGATGAGGATTTGAAATTATTTTTCCATCCGAATCAAGAATTACCATTTCTACCTGATGTGCAGTATCAGTTAATAACATTCCTCTTGTTTTATCACCTTTTGGCATTTTTAATCCAATAAAACTTGAGTAAGGATAATAAGGAATTGAGAATTGATCGATACTAAAGTCACCACCTTTTTCAAAAACTTTTGTTATAAATGTAGCCTTTAAGAAACCAGGTGCGGCTTCACCAGCATCTATATTTGCGGTAACCTTTGTTTTGCCATTCTCGTCAAGTTCTCCCTGGAAAACAGTTTCAATTGACGGAGAATATTTCTTTGTAGGGTCGTCAAATATAAAATCCTGATATTTATCGAACTTTGTTATAACAGAGTTCATTGTAAGTTCTACCTGAGTTTTTAAGTTTTTAGCAATTGCTCCATGTAGCCATAATACTTCCATGTTGCCTGATGCTTCCTGATTTTTAATTATTTTTTTAATGCCAAAATCAAATTTTATTTTTAATCTGTTTGGTTTTATTGTTTCAATTTTAAGTTTTTTATCGAATGTTGCACCACCAACAGTGATTAATGCAGTCCAGTTACCTGTTGGAGCATCGTCATTTGTTTTTAAATTATATTGATAAAAACCAGATTTACTTTTCTTTTGAACTATCCTTTTTATTAGTTGGTTATCTGGATTTTTTAATTCAAAAACAACAGGCAGATTTTCTGGCATTGGTTCGCCATTTTCTTCAAGAATAAAAGTTAAGTACAGACTATCACCTGGACGCCAAACACCACGTTCTCCATAAATAAAGCCTTTAAGTCCGTCAATTACAGAAGTTCCGCTTACCTCAAATGCACTTAATGAAAGTGAAGCTCCATCGGTTAATTTTAAATAACCACGTTGTTTGTCCTTTTTTGCAACAATAACAAAAGGTTTATCGAATTTTGGGAATGTTACTTTTCCATTTCCATCAGTTACAGCTTTGCCAAGTATTTGTCTAGGGTAATCATAAACTTCTACTTCCACATTGTTTAAAGGTTTTGCTGTAACAATATCTGCAACAAATACAGTCATTGATCCATCGTTTCCTTTTTTAGCAATAATTCCTATATCAGAAGCAATAATATTTTGCGAAACAGATTTTTCGGAATTATAATATGCCTTATTACAAGGATTGTCGCGATTTTCCCAATAACTTCCATAATAATCATATTCATAATAATCCCAACTTGAATATTCTCTGGAATCATCAAAATATTCGAAACTCGATTCAATTCCTTTTTCAATTTGTTCTCCATTGTCAGTTGCAGTAGTTTCCTCGCCTGAGCATGGATATACTGAATGTTGTTTTCTAAAACCTATAGAAACTCTGTAAATAGCACCAGGTTCCGCATTTATATATTTACTTATATCTAATGTGAATCTATTCCATTTGTTTAAGCTGGTATTTGGTGTTTGATCTAATTGAACAACTCCCTGATAAACTATATTTCCAACACGGCGAAGTTCTGAATTACCTTCCAACTCATTTACCTGCAAAAACTGCGTAATGTTATTTTCGTAAACACGAATAATTCTTATGTCAACTGCTTTTAAGTTTACTGCTTCAAAAGGCATAACCAGCCCATCTGCAGAATGAGGAAGAATTACACCTTTACCAACTAGTCTTACCTGTGGTTTTAGATTTTCAAAAGTTATTGTTGTGTTTAATGTTCCTGAGAGAACTTTTCCTTTAGTGTTTAATATTCCTTCATTTACTATTAAGTTAAAATCCCCTATTAATTGGTTTGGAGGATACACTTTTACTAAATTATCATCAATTGTATAACGTAATCCATCAAGAACTCCAAGTGAAATTAGTCCGACCAGATTTTGACTTTCGTCAATAGGATCAGAAAATTGAATTTGTAAATATTGTTCGGGTAAATCATAAATTTTGTATGACATACAAAGAAAACTTTCCAAAGAAGGAATTACAACAGTAGTATCACCATTATTTTCCACATCTATTGCGTCACCATTCCAGCTTATTTTTAATAATGATTCTACATTTGTGCGGTTTATACTATCAAGTTCAAAAGAAAATTTATTTTCTCCAGCTGCAGAAATTTTAACCTCAACCGGATTTCCATCTTGCTTAGCAGAAAGTAATTTCTGAATATTATCAATAGTTTCGTAATCTGCTAAAGTTATAATACCTGAAGTTTTTTGTAATTTATAGGTAGATTTATCAATTGTTCTGGTTTCTTCTACAGTAACATCAAAATTTTGTTTTATTGTAAAAAACTCAAAAGTAAAAGTTTTTAATTCATCTGATATCTCAATAAGCTTTCCAAGGTTAAAATCTACACTATAATGAGTACCGCCTTTTAAATCGGCATCTGGTTTAAATTCTAAAGTTTGATTATCAACCCAATTTGCTTTACCAGAAATTGATGGATTAAAATCAAAAAGATCATCAATATCTAAATTCTCTTTCTTTACCTGGTTGGCAGTATTTTCGGTAAGCTTTACTGTGATTGTCGATTTCTTTGAAATAATTCCAGAGGTGTAGGCTGAAATATATTCTGCATAAATTGAACTGTCAGAAACCTTTGTTGATGAACTGCCCGAATTGAAGAATACAGCTATAGCTGCAATTGCTAATGCAAGCAAAAAGGCGATAGTAAAGAGAAATTTTTTAGTTTTCATAAAAATTATTCGTTTGTAGTTTTTGATTTTAACCAACCAAAAGTAAAGAAATTTAGATGAAAGTTTTTCAAATTACTGAAAATTATTTTTTAAGGAATAATTTGTATTTTTGATTAACCTTTTATTCAAAAAAATATGAAAAAAATTGCAATTGTTTTCATTTTGTTATTTATTTCTGGATTAACATTTATAGCTTGTACCAGTCAGGAAGAGCAGGCTCAAACAGAAAAGCAAATTTTAGATGAGATGAATAAATCTATGCAAGATATGTCAACTGATATGAGCATTGATACTGCAACTACTGATTCTGCTTTGTTAAAGTAAGGGATTTATATTGGATATAACTCCAACATGGGCGATTTTTTTTTGTCATTCTGAATGAAACGAAGTGTCCGCCGCGGCGGATGAAGAATCTAATTACGTAAATAGATTCATCGCTACTCCGCCGCGGCGGACTGAATGACAAATCGCTTAATAATTAGTTAATTGAATTAATTCAACTTCGTATACAATAATTGAGCGAGCAGGAATTTTATTTTCGTCGCCAATTAGTCCCCATGCTAATCCTGGAGGCATTATAAATTTGGCTTTATCGCCTTCACGCATCATTAATATTCCAATTTCAAGACCTTTTTCTACACCACCCTGACCAATTAAAAAACTTTTTGGTCCCAGCGAATCACTAGAGTAACATTGTTTTCCGTCGAGCAAAGAAATTTTATAGTTTATGTTTGCAATTTTTCCGGCTGTTGCAGTATCACCTTTACCTAAATGATAAATCTTATACCATAAACCTGATTTGGAGATGTTAAGATTTAAACTCCTTCTATTACAATATGAGGAAATTAAACCAGAGTCTTTATCAACCAATATTTGATTTACCTTAACAAGTGGTTCTTTGTATGATAATATTTCTTCATTTGATTGAGGTTTTTTAATATCATTTGTGCATGAAATTATATTACCTATTAAAATTATAAAAATGAAGAATTTAATTTTCATTTATTACAAGGATTTAAAACGTCTTCGTATAGTGGTAAAATAGAAACGAATTTTTTTATTGTTTCGTCCATACTTAATAAATATTCTTCACCTCCGGATGCGTTTTTATGCCCACCCCCCGAAAAATGAGAACTAATAATTTTATTGGTTGGAATATCTCCACGAGATCGAAAAGAGATTTTAATATGATCTTCGCGTTGCATAAATAAAGCAGCAAAGTGAATTCCTTTAATTGAAAGTGAATAGTTAACAAAACCTTCTGAATCGCCCATTCTAAATTCGTATTCTTCTAATTCTTCAGCTGTAAGCCACATGTAAGCTGTGCAATATTCTGGAAGTATTACTAATTTTTCACTTAAAACATAACCTAAAAGTCTCATTCTGTTTGCCGAAAAATTATCAAAAAGCCTACGATGAATATCTTCTTTATTAAGACCGTAAGACATTAATTTGGCTGCAATTTCAAAAGTTCTTGGATTAGAGCAGTTTACGTTAAATGCAACTGTGTCAGTAAGTAATCCTGCAAATAAACAAGTAGCTGAATTAATGTTTATGTGTTTTTCAAATTCACATTTTAAGGCAGTTTCATAAACTAATTCGGCTGTTGAGCTAACCGTTACATCAGATATTTGAACGTCAAAAATATCCTGTGGATAGGGGTGATGATCTATTAAAATTTTCTTTGATTTATTTTTTTCAAGAATTTCGAATAGAATTCCGGTACGTCTTAATTCATTAAAATCAAGACAAATAATTAAATCAGATGTGTTTATCTTTTCTTTTACAATATCTTTTTCAATACTATATCTTAATACATCCGAATTTGAAGGAAGCCATTGTAAATAATCTGGATATTCATTAGGAACAACAACATTTACTTTTTTTCCCAGGTCAACTAAAATATGATATAACCCTAACGAAGATCCTATTGCGTCACCATCTGGATTAAAGTGTGTTATAAGGCAAATATTATTAGCTTCGGTAATTAAATATTTTACTTTATTGAAGTTAAACTGACTTTCGTTTTGCACTATTTATGTTTTTTAATCATCAAAGATAATGTTTTGGTTTGTAGAATCAATTGAAAAATCTAATTTTGCAATCTTTTAAAAACTTAAATTTTAATATGGGAAACATTACATTCACAATGATTAAGCCTTGTGCTGTTAGTCAGGAACACATCGGCGAAATTTTATCAGTTATCAACAAAGCAGGTTTTCACTTTGTTTCTATGAAGATGTTGCATCTTTCAAAATCACAAGCTGAGAAGTTTTATGCAGTTCATGCTGAAAGACCTTTTTATAATGATTTAGTTGCTTTTATGTCATCGGGACCAATTGTAGCTGCTATTCTTCAAAAAGAAAATGCTGTTGCAGAATATCGTAAACTTATTGGAAGTACAAATCCAGCGCAAGCTGACGAAGGTACTATCCGCAAAATGTTTGCAACTTCAGTTCAGGAGAATGCTGTTCATGGTTCTGATAGTGATGAGAATGCTGAGATTGAAGCCAGTTTCTTCTTTTCACAGATAGAGCGCTTTTATAAATAAGCAAAAAAATATTTTTTATCTGCAGTCAGGTCTTTCGACCTGACTGTTTTTTATTTTATTTTTTGATGTCAGGTCGAAAGACCTGACATCAAAAGAACGAATTACGGTTGCAAATTATTCTGAAATGCAATCCGTAATTATTCTTCAACTAATTCGTGTTCAAGTTTTTTTATTTTAAGCTGATTTTCCACTTCCGTTGAAAAGGCAATTGTTGACACATCTTTATTATTAAACCAATTTGCATTTTCTAAATCAGAAATTTTAATTATTCCAACAATATAATTTCTTTTCGAACTTTTGTATGTTTCTTCTATCTCAACAAATGAACTTGTGTCGATATTATCTTTTTGATTAAAACTTACAAAAACTCTGATTAAATAGTCTTTTGTTAAATTATATGTTAATCCGGTAAAAGTTTTTTTGTATTCGTATCTGTAGTCATAACGCAATGCAGCAATATCACTGAGCACTGCTGATGAAGTAGGGTAGCGTCCAGCGCCTTTCCCATATAAAAATTGCTCATCGGCAAGTTTACTTCCAATTAATACACCGTTATATTCATTTCGTATATTGAAAAGTTGACTTGTACTATCGACAAATGAGGGTAAAACAAATGCAACAATTTTGTCGTCAGAAATTCTTTTAGCATTTGCTACAAGTTTAATGTTATAACCTTTTTCTGCAGCATATTTAGCATCATCGGAGTGAAGAAAGGTAATTCCTTTATGAGTAATTGTTTCAGCATTTACGGTAACTCCATAAGCATGTTTTAATACTATTGTAAGTTTGTTTACAGCATCAATTCCTTCTACATCAAGTGCAGGATTGCTTTCTGCAAAACCTAATTCCTGAGCTTGAAGCAATGCTTTATTGTAATCTAATCCTTCTTCATTAATCTTTGTTAAAATATAATTTGTAGAACCATTTACAATTCCCGAAAATGAATTTAGCAAATCATTATCATAATATTCTTCAAGATTTCTTATTATTGGAATACTTCCACCAACAGCTGCTTCATACAAAAAAGAAACATTATTTTCTTGTTGAAGCGTTAATAATTCTGCAAGATGTTTAGCAATCATTTTTTTATTTGCACTTACAACAGCAATTTTTTGCTTTAATGCAGAAGAAACAATTTCGAATGCAGCATCTGCATCATCAATAAGCTCTACAATTACATTTATAGTGCTATCAAAAAGTATATCGTTGCGATTTGTTGTAAATAATTCTGCAGGAGCATCCCTTAGTTTTTCGGGATGTTTAATACATATTTTTTTTATTTTAGCTTTGAGTGTTGGCGTTTGTTGTAAAACCTTATAAATTCCCTCGCCAACAACCCCAAAGCCAAATAATCCAATTGTAAGTTCTTTATTTTGTGTCATGTTATTTATTTTCTTTTACTTTTGAAAAAGCTTGTTTCAAGTCTTCAATTAAATCTTGTGCGCCTTCAATTCCGCACGAAAGTCTTATTAAAGAATCTTTAATTCCTGATTGTAATCTTTTTTCGCGGGGTACAGATAAGTGAGTCATTTGTGCAGGAAGGCAAATTAAACTTTTTACTCCACCCAAACTTTCAGCCAGTTTGAAGTATTTTGTGGATGTAATAAATGCAGTTGCTGCTTTTTCGGTATCTTCTTTTAAAGAAAATGAAACTACCCCACCAAATAGGCCATTTTGCTGAACTTTTGCAATCTCATGATTTTTGTGCGATTTAAGTCCGGGATAAAAAACTTCTGCAACTTCGTCACAATTCTGTAAATATTCTGCAACTTTTTGAGCTGTGTTACACTGACGTTCTACTCTTAAAGTAACGGTTTCAATTCCCCGAATTAACAACCAGCAATCTTGAGGACCTAAAATCCCACCGGCAGCATTTTGAATGAATTTTATTTTTTCTGATAATTCTTCAGTTTTAACAACAACCAATCCTGCAAGTAAATCGGAGTGTCCGCCTAAATATTTTGTTCCACTATGAATTACTATATCTGCACCAAGTTTTAAAGGTTGTTGTGCAATTGGTGATGCAAAAGTATTATCAACAACAACAGTAATATTTTTCTTTTTTGCAATTTCAGAAAGCCTTTTAATATCTGAAATTTTAAGTGTCGGATTTGTTGGTGATTCTAACCAAAGCAACTTAGTTTTTTCATTAATGAAATCATTTACATTTTCAGCATTAGTTGTGTCAACAAAATGCACTTTAATTCCAAAATTATTGTAAATTTTAGTAAAAAGACGATAAGCACCACCGTAAATGTCATCCACAGCAACTATTTCGTCCCCTGTTGAAAGAGTTTTTAATACTGAATCAATAGCTGCTAACCCGGTTGCAAAAGCATATGCAGCAACTCCATCTTCTAATTTTGCAACAATCTTTTCAAGTGTTAATCTTGTAGGATTATTTGTGCGACCATAAACAAATCCTTTGTTTACATTTGGTGCCTGCTGCACATAAGTTGCAGTTTGGTAAATAGGAACTGAAATCGATCCAGTTAATTCGTCAACCGGAATGGAATGAATAATGTCTGTTGTTTTGCTCATTGGTAAATAATTTTAATGTTTAACATTATTCACCTATCAAAATAAGCTTTGCGAATGAGCCAAAAAAAATACTCGTCTGTTTTAAGTCAGATGAGCATTGAATATTTTTGTGTAATATTTTCAGCAAAATCTAACTTATCTATCCCTTTTGGGGTTGGAGTTGGCACCTTATTCTACTTGCGTAGAGTAGGTTGTCAAAGCTTCGTTGGGCCATTTCCCTCTGCTTTTCTCGATAAGTGAATGTAAAGAACTTGTGCAAAGTAAAAACAAAAAAATGAATTGTGCAAAAAAAATATTAAAATTACTTCCCTCAGAGTCTCTTTCAGAATACTCTGAGGGATTTTGATATTGTAAATGCCATTTCAGCCTGTGTGTAACAAGCCACGGTGGTAGAAGCTGTAAGTGATGAACATAAACGGCGAAAAAATCCGTAGGATTTTAATGTTTATAAAAAGCCAAAACCAATATTTTAAGCTCCATAGGAGCTTAATGTAAAAAATAAAAAAGCTTAGATTGAATTATGCCTTTAGCAAAACTTTAGTTATTTCACCAACATACATTCTATGGAAATCTTTTTGAGGATATTTATTCATTATAGTATTATCAAGAAAATTTCCTGGATTTATATCCTGAAAATATATTTTTTTGCATTCCATTATTAAACGAGCCTCTGAATAATAAACTGATTTGTTTTCGCTCTCAATTGGTGTTAGTCCTAAGTTTTTCATTTTATCTATTTCGCGACCAGATTTTGTTCCGCTTAAATTTAAAATTTCGCGATATTTTTCTTCAAAAAAATTAATTGTGAAATAATCATTCGACTCAATATAATTATATGTATATCTCGGCGGACGAACAAAAATAAATGCCACGGGTTTGTTCCATAAATATCCAAGACCTCCCCATGAAGCAGTCATATTATTAAAATCATTAATTTTTCCGGCTGATAATAACATCCAGTCTTTTGACATTAAACGAAAAACATTTTCGTCTAGATTTTCAGATAATATAGTATTGTACATAACCGTGAATTTTTTACAAATATATATTATGTGTTAGTCAAAAAGACTAAAATTTAAATATTTCATGTAAGCAGCTTAATGCAAGCGCTTAATATGTTTTTTAACTAATAAAAAGTCTTAAAATAGTTTAAAATACTTTTGGTTATAAGTTGTTTTTTGCTATTTTTACAAAATGAAGTTAAAAAATCTAATCTTAATATTAGCATTACTCGCTGTATCTCTGACGTATACGCAGGCTCAAAAGGTTGAAACTGAAAATGAGCTAAATCAAAACGATGAAATTGCAAATCCAGATACTACAACTCCAGCTGTTTTTTCGGTTGGTAATTTAATTATTCCATCACAATCTATTTATGGAAATACCTGGGATACATTATATATAAGATTAAGTCGTCATAAAAAAGTTTCGATTAATGACTCTATTATTCTTAGCTTACTAACTGCAGATAATTCAAATTTTTATATGCCCGTTCCTGGTATGGTACTTTCTGAGTTTGGTTGGAGACATGGTAGGGTACATGCTGGAATTGATTTAAGGCTTGCAAAAGGGGATTCTGTACATTCTTCTTTTGATGGAGTTGTCCGCATAAGCCGCTATTTTAGTGGATATGGAAATATAGTTGTTGTAAGACATTACAATGGATTGGAAACCTGTTATGCACATCTTTCAAAAAGAATTGCTAAAGTAAATCAGGAAGTTAAAGCAGGCGAAGTTTTAGGGCTTGGCGGCAGAACAGGTCGTGCAACTTGTGATCATCTTCATTTTGAAGTTCGTTACATGGAAGAACCAATGGATCCTAGATTAGTTGTTGATTTTCAAAATCAAAAAATTTCAAATGATTCTTTAGTTGTAACAAATGATTCTTTTTTTCATAGAAAAAATACTTCATCAAAACATAAAAGCACATCACCATCAGATTTTAAAATGAACAAAAACGGAGATTTTTATACAATAAAACAGGGTGATACTTTATATTCAATTGCAAAAAGAAATCATACTACAGTGGCTGCATTGTGTAATAATAACAATATTTCTGAACATTCTATTTTGCATTTAGGGCAGAAGATTAAGCTTTAAATTATAAAGCAGACCAAAGAGTTCCAAAAAATAAAATCAGGAAAAGAGTACCCGAAATTGCTGCTAGTAGTCCGTAAAGTAAAGGTTTATTGCTTTTAGAATAAGCAGCAATTAAAGTTGTAGCGCAAAAAATTATTGCTCCAAACCAGAAAAACGAAAACTGTACAAGCTCGCTTTCTCCAAATTCGTTAAAAAAGAATGTGTACAGTAACATAACAAGTAATAGAATAATACTTGTTATAATCCACATTGTAGTAATTAATTTATAATTTCTGAGCTTAATAGGTTTTGGGTTTCTGCTATTTTCGATTTTTACAAAAGGTAGATTTTCAATAGGTAACCATTTAGGCATTCCGTCATGCCAATAGCGCATTCTTTTTGTTAGTTTTAAATTACTTAATTCAACTTCTGAAAAAGGACCGGTTTTTTTTGATCCATCAAAAAGGAAGATATCCTTCATTTTTATTATGAAAATAATTAATTGGTGCTTTTTACTAAAAATGCTTTTAATGATGAATATGTGGGAGTTTTCTTTTAAGCTCGCCTGAAGAAACTTTAAATACTAGCCATTCTACTATATTAAAACAAGTTCCTTCGTTGCAGGAATCTATGTTTGTAATAATCTTCATTTTGCTCTTTATTATATCATTTTGATTTGTTTGAGAAGTGCCTTTTTCGTATATAGTTATTTTAACCAAACCAACATTATCAGTAACTGTAATGTAAAACCTTCTCCAAAAAATATAGTTTTTTTTCTTTTTAATAAAGAATGCAATACGTTTATCTTTTAATTGAAAAGCAGATCCAAAAAACTCATACCTTAAATCACCATTTAAATGCGTTGAACCAATCTCCATACTCGGTTTACGTTCTTCAGGAGAAATACGGGAAACTCTATCAATTAGTTCGTTAAGTTTTGTTATAAAAGGAAGTAACCTCTCGTGATTTTCTTTTTTTATATCACTATCTAAATGAACATCCTGAGTGTAGATTGTGTCTTTCTCTTTTTGTCGTTTTTCAGCTTCTTCTAACCAGTTATTCATGGGTAATTAATTATAATGTCTAAAGATAATTAATTACTTAAAATTAAAAATTATTTGGAATGAATTTTTAAGAACAATTACAATGAGCACTTATGTGGTTAAATATATGTGCTTTGTAATATGTTTTAATATTCTTTTAAAGATTCATGAACGCCTTTATGAATTTCGTACCAATATTCAAAGGCTGCTTCTTTTTTGTTAACATTAAATCTTTCGTACCAATAATTAAGTTCTAAAACATCTGAATGTTCTTCAAATTTATTTTTAATAAAGGTGTGAACTAAATCCATATTTCTTTCCGATTCCCAGAATGATGAAGAATTACGACTGTTTATCCATGCCGAAATATTTTTCACAGATTCAACATATTCAAACTTTTTGTTATAAAGTTTACCTATAATATCTGAAATCATATCTTCGGCCCATGCTCTATGAAATCTGCAGATTCCCATGTTGTCGAGCATAAGTTCTTTAATCATTCTATTTGCGTTTTCTCTTCCAAGTTTTCGTGGGTCCATAAAATCTTTACCGTAATACATATAATATTTACCCATCATTGGCATTGGTGATAAAACCCCTGGTGTCCAGTATTGGTTTGGAACCATCCATCCTTTTCTGCGAAAACCAGCAAAAACGAATTTGTTCATTACCTTTTTTCCTCTATCCTGACTGATTTTATGTGCTAATAAACGAGCTCCATCTTTCATGTCGAGCATGTCATATTTACCTGAAATAACATTATCCAATAATGTAACACCTAACTGAGCATTTTTCATTGAATCGTTAACAATATCAAAACCTTCAGCACCAAAAACAGGTTTTTCTTTTAGCCCAACCTCTGAAAGCTTGATTATCCCTTCAGAGATACATTCAAATAGCCATGAAATAACACCACCTACAGAAATTGCATCAAATCCTAACATATCTGCATGATGATTCAAAAGCTCTGCTGCTCGCTGATCAAAAATTCCAGAAAGCGGTCCCATTGTTTGGTAAGGCTCATAATCTTTTTTAAACTCATTGTTCATTTTTTTGCAAACAGCAGCACATGGTTCTCCACAAGTCTTTTGTTGACGTGGTTTAATAGTCTCTTCATTAAATTGTTTTAAATAATGGTCGACAACAAACTTTTGATGCAATTCTTTTCTGTCGTTTTCACTCCAATAAATAGATTTGTAGTTAAATGCAATAATTTTACTTCCAACAGTAGCATAATTTACACCTAATGTTCCACCAGTTTCAAAATGCTCGTCGAAGCGATATTTTGTAGTTGCTTCTATGTCTTTTGCAGCTAGTTTTTTATTATATTTATCTTCAAACCAGGAATCTGCTACTTTACGATCTCTAAAGTCTTCGTCTAAAAATGTTCCTCCATATATTATTGAAGCTATACCATGTTGTTGTAGGAGTTTACTCCCAAATCCGCCTCTGCCAGCCCATGTATCAACAAATGTTACCTCTTTATTTTTAATAGGAGCAGAACATACCGAGCCAAAATCTGTCATTTGAGCTGCAGGACCAGTTGCTAAAATTCTTGGGTCATTTTCGTATCGATGTCCAAATTTAGATAAGGTATAATCCATCATAGAATACACACCTTTTCTACCGCTTTTCCATATTGCTTGATTATCTACTGGTTGAAGTTCAAGATCGATTTCTTCGCCATGATTTCTATTTAAATAAAGTATTGAGTTTGATTTTGCTTTTCCTACAATCGAAATCATACTTATACCTAAATTGTCAAATACTAAACCTGCACCACCCATCGACGAGACATAGAATCCAGCCCAGCATGGCGAAAATCCTGCAAAAATCAATCTGTTTGAACCAGGTAAAATAGAGCCTGCTAATAATCCTGTTCCAATTGTAAGGCTGTTATTAACACCCGAAAGGTGAAATCCAATGTCAACGGGACCATAAAATTTGCCAATTTGGTAACGTTGCATTTTATAATACCCTGTTGAGGCATCTATCATTAATACTTTAATAAAACTTTCCATATCTGTAAAATTATATTTAGCTAAATTAATAAATAAATGTCTGGAATTTATACTTTGATGTTTTTAAATTATAAAAGAGTAATATTTATTAATTAAGCCAGATGCCAGTTTATGAATAAAACAAGGGAGAAGTACCTAAAATAAGTCAAGTGATTATACTTATTAAAATTTCTAAAAATTAGGTTTTAACACTCTTTTTTTAAGGTATTAAATGACCCCATCTTTGTAAGGTAATAATTAATAAACTTTTTATGAAACACAATATAATTTTAATAGCAATTCTTCTAACTGCAACAACAATGTTTGCACAAGAGGTTAAAATAAATAATAATTTAGTTGTTGAATCTGATGGTACTGTAAGAATGGATGGAACTTCTACTGTTTGGGAAGATTTAAGGGTTACGCTAGATAAAGGTTCTAGTTCAGCAACACTTGATTATATTTCGGGAAGTAATGGTCCTCAAATATGGTTTTTTAAAGATAATGCTTCTGTTGAAGCAATGTCATTTACTGTACAATTACCTCATGGATGGAAAGAGGGTAGTACCATATATCCACATATGCATTGGTTGCCAAAGTTAACAGCTACAGGTAATGTAGAGTGGAATTTTGAGTATACATGGGCAAATAATAACAACAGCTCACCAGAAGTTTTTCCTGCAATAACAACATCTACATTTATAAGTACTGGACCGTTTACAGCAAGAAGTTTTTTAACAACTACATTATCAGCTAGCAATGTTGGTATTGATGGATCAGGAAAAACAGTGTCAAGTATTTTAATATGTAGAATCTGGCGAAGGTCGGATAATCCAAACGATACTTATAATGCTGATGCTGGAGTTTTATTTTTAGATTTTCATTACCAGATGGATACATTTGGAAGCCGTTCCGAGTATACAAAGTAATAAACTTTTTTAAAATAATAGTGTTATGGAAAAGTTTAAAATTATTATCGCAATTTGTTTGTTATTTGTTCTAACAAATGAAATAAAAGCACAGGGTATTGAAATTACATCTGGAGGAAAAATTGAATGTGTAAGTTCTGCTAGTCTTGAAATTCAAAATGGGAATTTTATAAATAATGGTACTTATACCATGGGTGCAGAAAACTTTACTTTTTCAGGTACAACTAATGGAAGTATTTCAGGAAGTAGTAATAATGATATTTATAGTTTAACAATAAATAATACTAATGGTGTAGCGTTAAATGGAACAGGGTATTGTGCAGTAAATAAAACTTTAACTTTTAGCGCCGGATTGTTAAACACTGGAAGTAATTTTATAATAATTAATGATAATGCTACTGTTAGTGGAGCAAGTACAACAAATTATATTAATGGTAATTGTAGAAAAGTAGGTAATGATGCGTTTACATTTCCTGTTGGTAAAGGTGGTAAATATGCTCCAATAGGTATGACAGCTCCTGGAAATACTACCGATCATTTTACAGCTGCATACTTTAATAATAATCCTAATTCTTTATATAATATTTCATTATTAGGAGTAGGTTTGAATAATGTTAGCACAAAAGAATATTGGACACTTGATAGAACAAATGGAGCAAGTAATGTAAAGGTTACTTTAAATTGGGATAATACAAGTGGAGTTTCTCAAATTAACGACTTAAGAGTAGCAAGGTGGGATGGTGTAAAATGGACAAATGCAGGCAATATAACAAGTTCAGGAAATACAAGTTTAGGGTCAATTACTTCAAGTGAAATAAGTTCATTTAGTCCGTTTACATTAGGATCGGCAACTGTTAGCAATCCATTGCCAGTTGATTTATTATCTTTTACAGCCGATTGTAATAATGAAAAAGTGAAAATTAACTGGTCAACTGCAACAGAAACAAATTGTGATTACTTTTTAGTAGAAAAAATGTTTGAAGGAGAAAGCTTTTATTTAGTTGCAAAAATCCCTGGAAATGGAAATTCAAATCAAATAATTAATTATGTTATTGAAGATAATAATTCAGAAAATAAAATTGCATATTATAGGCTAACTCAGGTTGATTTTTCCGGATTAGAAGATGTAATGGATGATAAAATTATTTCTTCAAATTGTAATTTAGCAAAAGATGAGATAAGTATTTATCAAGAGACTGAAGGGCAAGGTATTGTTATTAATTCAAATAAGGAAACTTCAGTTTTAATAAATATATTTGATTTAAGCGGTAAGTTAATTTCAAGTGGTTCTTTACAATTAAATGAAAGAGAAAATAAAATTAATACTTCTGATTTAAATTTATCCGAAGGAATGTATTTGGTTAATTTTCAATCTTTAGATATTAATAAATCTTTAAAATTGATTATAAGGTAGGTTTTAGGTAGGTTTTTTCATTTTAATAGTTGCCAGAGTTATGAACTGGCAACTATTTCATAAATCAGAGTGCCAGATTTTCATGGATAATTAAATAAGAATTAGTTTCCTCTTTGCACTTTAAAATCATATTAAATTTTCATTTGTTAAATATTAATTTGTTTTTGAATTTTCATAAATGATTTTATTGAAATGTAAAATGAAAAATTTATTATCTATATCATCAATTTTAATATTTTCACTTGCCATTAAAGCACAAGGAATTTTAATAAATAGTGGTGGCAGAATTGAGTCTGTAAGTACTGCAACTATTGAAATAATTAATGGGAATTTTAATAATAATGGTACTTTTATTATGGGTAACGGAAATTTAATTTTTTCTGGAACAATAACAGACAGTATAAAAGGTATTAGCAATAATGATTTTTATAATTTAACTGTAAGTGATATTAATGGTGTTACCCTTTCTAGCAGTAGATATATTGCCATTAATAATACGTTGATATTTTCAACTGGATTGCTTAATACCGATAATAATTATATAACAATAAACAATAATGCAACAGTAATAGGTGCTGGAATTAATAAATATATTAATGGGAATTGTCGTAAAGTAGGAAATGATGCTTTTGTATTTCCTGTTGGGAAAAGTGGAAAATATGCTCCAATTGGAATTTCTGCGCCTCAAGATCAGACTGATCATTTTACGGCAGCCTATTTTAACTCTGATCCTAATCTTATACATAGTGCTTTGTTATTAGATGTAAGTTTAAATAAAATTAGCAGACTTGAATATTGGGTTTTAAATCAAACAAATGGAAATAGTAATATTAAAGTAACTTTAAGTTGGGACATTACTAGTCGTGTAAGTCAGATAAGTGATTTAAGGGTAACCAGGTGGCTTGTTGATAAATGGATAGATAAAGGTAATTCTGCTACAACTGGAAATAATTCATTAGGAACAATTTCTGCTTCTGCAAATGCAACAAATTTTTCTGCAGTTGATGATAATCTTTTTACTTTAGGTTCTTCAACTTCAGTTAATCCTTTACCAGTTGATTTGTTATATTTTAAAGCTGATTGTAATAATAATAAAGTAAATATTAAATGGTCAACTGCTTCAGAAATAAATTGTGATTATTTTTTATTAGAAAAAATGATGGATGATGGTATTTTTTATCAGTTTGCAAAAGTTAATGGAAATGGCAATTCAAATCAATTGATAAATTATAAAATAGAAGATAATTCAACAGAAAATAAAATATCATATTATAAATTAAGGCAATTTGATTTTTCAGGAAATGAAAATGAACTAAATAATAATATTATAGTTTCAAATTGTAATAATATTAGTAATGAATTTGCTGTATTTCAAGATAATGAAATTTTAAACATTGTATATAATTGTAAAGATGAAACTTTTGCTCAAATTCATCTTTTTGATTTAAATGGACGTATGATAAGAAATATTACAAAAATACTGTCAACTATGGAGAATAAAATTAGTATTAAAGATTTTAATTTATCTTCTGGATTATACTTATTTAATGTCGAGACACAAGATAAAAGTAAGGCAATTAAAATTATAGTAAGGTAGGTTTTAGGTAGGTTTTTTCATTTTTTGATTTGATAGTTGCCAGAGTTATGATCTGGCAACTTTTTTTTATTAAAAAGAGTTACTGATTCTTAAAAATCCTTTTCATTATAAAATTCAATAAATACTGTATAAATAAATTTGTATATTTGTTTACAAACTAACTAGTATAGCTATGGAAGAATTTTTTATAGGCTTGTCAGTAATGCTTTTATTGGCAATACTTGCACTTGTAATTATTTTTATGATAAGAGTAAGTTCTCAGGTGGGTAAAATAAATAAAAGTCTAACAGATCTTAGAACGGATTTAGCAAAAGAAAGAAATTTAAATCGTATTGTACCTGAAGTTAAGCCAATTATTCAGCAAAGCCAAGTAATTAAACCTGTAATTGAAGTTAAACCTAAGGAAGAAGTTACTCCGCCTATAAAAGAGCAGGTTCCAATTCCAGTTGTTGAAATAAATAAAGAGCAGGAAAATATTATTATTCCACCAGTAATTAAAAAGGAAGAACTTATAATTCAAAATAAGGTAGAAACTCCTGTTAAGCAAATTGTAAGTCCAGTTAAACCTTTAGTCGCAAAAGCTCCTAAGCCTAAAACAGATCTTGAGAAATGGATTGGTGAGCATTTATTAAGTATTATTGGTATTGGTGTTTTAGTATTAGGATTAGTGTTCTTTGTTAAATATGCAATTGATAAAGATTGGATTAACGAAGTTGGCAGAGTTGCAATAGGAATTTTAGCTGGTGGTGCATTAATTGCTTTGGCTCACAAGTTAAGAAAATCATATACAACATTTAGTTCTATTCTTGTAGGAGGCGGATTAGCTGTTTTATATTTTACAATTACTATCGGATTTCAGAGCTACCATTTATTCTCTCAAACTGCAGCATTCGCAATAATGGTTGTTATAACTGGTTTTGCAATACTTCTTTCGCATGCTTATAATAAACAAATATTAGCAATTATTGCCATTGTTGGAGGATTTGGAACACCGTTCTTTGTGAGTACCGGTGATGGTAATTACATTGTGTTATTTTCATATCTAATCATTTTAAATGTTGGAATGTTAGTTTTATCATACTTTAAAAACTGGTATTGGTTACATGTAATTTGTTTTGCTTTCACTACAATTATTTATGGTAGTTGGCTGGGTTATCAGGTCAGCGAAAAGGCACATCCGCCATATTTGGGAGCTTTAATTTTTGCTTCAGTATTTTATGCTATTTTCTTTCTTATGAATATTATTAATAACATAAAAGAAAAGAGGAAGTTTAATTGGAGCGAAATAACAATTCTTCTTATAAATACTTTTATGTTTTTTGTAGCTGGAATGGTTATTCTAAATAATGTTCAGAGTTCAAGGTTACAAGGTATTTTTACAATATCTATTGCTTTATTTAATTTACTTTTTGCATTGTTATTATATAAAAACAAACAGGTTGATCGTAATCTTATTTTTCTTTTAATAGGATTTGTTTTGACTTTTGTTAGTTTAACTGCACCAATTCAGCTCGATGGAAATTATATAACATTATTCTGGGCTGCAGAAACTGCATTGTTATTATGGTTCTCGCAAAAATCGGGAATTAAAATTATAAAGCTTGCAGCTATCACTTTAATGCCTCTTATGATTATTAGTCTTATTATCGACTGGTCTAATCTATATACTTTTTATGATAAATACTTAACTCAGGCTGATGCTGATTTTTATGGTATTATATGGACTAAACCACTTGCTTTAATATTAAATAAAGCATTTATTACAAGCATAGCAGTAATTGTGTCATTATATCTGAATATGTTTTTATTAAAATTTGAACCATCAACGCCTAAGTATATTGAAACAGGAACAAAAATATATCGATGGATATTATTGCCATTATTTATAATATTCTTATATCTGGGTTTATTTTTAGAACTGCAGTATCAACTATGGTTAAATATTGATATTGAATTTATTTATGTTCGTCGGGTTTATTTAGGAGTTTTCCATTTTGCTTTTATGTTAGGATTATTAATTTGGGCATATTACAGAAAAGAACAACTAGTTAAAAATATTGTTCTTGGGATTGGGTTTTTGGCTTCAATTTTCTATATTATTTTCTTTAATTTCCAGACTTCATTGGCACGAGATACATACATGACTGGTGGGGAAGTATCGATTACGCCATTTCTTTTTCATTATTTAACTGCAGCTTTTGTTATAGGAATTTTATTTTTAATATGGAGAAGTTATACAAAACTTTATGGAAATAAATCGGCTATGAGTATTATTTCGCTTTGGTTTGGAGTATTTGTTTTTCTCTTTGTTGGAAGTGCAGAGCTTGATCATATAGCTGTTTTAACACAGGTTGATATTAATCATTCAATAAAAGCAATGTTATTGCAATCAAGAAAGATAGGTTATCCGATTTTTTGGGGATTAACTTCATTTGCATTAATGTTTCTAGGAATGAAAAATAAAAATCAGATGCTAAGAATAATTTCATTATCTGTTTTTGCTATAACATTAATCAAGTTATTTGCATGGGATATCAGAGGTATTAATGAAGGTGGTAAGGTTATTGCATTTATTTCGTTAGGTATATTGTTGCTAGTAATTTCTTTTATGTATCAGAAGCTAAAAAGGCTTATTTTAGAAGATGATATTAAGAATAAAGAAGCTGAAGCTAAAGTTGAAAAAGATGTATAAAATATAAAATAATTTTTATGAAATCATTATTTAGAAACTTTGTTATAGTATTTGTTTTCTTAAATGTTGTTTCAGTTTTTTCATTGTTTTCGCAGGACTTTAAGTGGGAGAGCAAAACTGCAAAAGTTGAAAAAACTGGTTTTAATCAAATAGTACTTAGTACAGAACTTTCAGGAATGTTAAAACCTGATTTAGCTGATTTAAGAATTTATGATAGTACTGGAAATGAAGTTCCTTATATTCAATATTCCGAGAAACCAATTTTGTATAAGCAAATGTTTAAAGAGTATACAATAATTAAAAAGGAGCACAAATACGATTATACACGATTAGTTATTCATAATCCAAAGAAAAGCGAAATAACAAATTTCTCGCTTGTAATAAAAAATGCAGATGTTAGAAAATGGTTAACTTTAAATGCAAGCGACGACCAGAAAGAATGGTATGCATTAAAAGAACATTATTATTTTCAGTCTTTTTATAATGATGATAATACTTCTGAGATTAGAGTGTTAAATTTCCCAAAATCTAATTACGAGTATTATGAATTGTTAATTTTCGATTATTTCGATAATCCTATTAATATTTTAAAAGCAGGTTATTACGATTGGTCGGTTGAAACAGGAAAATATTCGCAAATTAATAATGTTAAAATTTCTCAGACCGATACTTTGAAACAAAGTATTATTAAAATTTCTTTTGATCAGCAACAATATATAGATAAATTGCAATTCATAGTTGATGGTCCAGAGTTTTATTTTCGAGATGCATCAATTTCAATTGTTAAAAGCATTATTGTTAAGGGCGAAGCACAATCAGAGTATGAGGAAATAAAACCAACAAAAATTACTTCAAATTCTGAAAATGTGATTACTTTTTCGGCATTTCCTGCTAAGGAATTATATCTTATAATTCAAAATTTTGATGATAAACCCTTACGAATAAAAGAAGTTAAGGCTTTTGAGTTGAATCATTATGTTATTGCAAATTTAAATGAAGGTGGTACATATTCTTTAAAGTTTGGTGATAATAAACTTAATCCACCAATTTACGATCTTAAATTTTTTACTGATAGTATTCCTGATAATTTACCGCAAATAACAACAGGCAATATTAAAAATATAGAAAAAATTGCTGTTCAGGAAAATAAACCATTTTATTCTAATCCTTTTTTTATTTGGATTGTAATTGCTTTTGTGGCAATTATTATTGCTTTAATTAGTATTAAAATGATTAAGGAAATGCCCAAAAAGGATGAGGTTTAACGTCATTCTGAGCATAGCGAAGAATCTAGTATAACTGATCATCACTTCTAGCTCGCAAGATGCAAGCGAATGCTCGATCCTAATGCTCACGTTCGCTCCAACAAGTGCTAAATAATTAAAATTCTAGCCTGTCATTCTGAACGAAGTGAAGAATTTAGACTATTATCTAAGTATTTAGGACTAGATCCTTCGTTACGTTTCACTCCACTCTGGATGACAAAAAAAGTATGATGTCATTCCTAATGCTCTCGCTCGCAAGATGCAAGCGAGTGCTTGGTGTTTTGGGAAATTATTCATTAACATAAGCTTGTCGGGATTTATAATCCCGACGATAATATTTGAAGATTTAGCTACGCTGAGAACTTTCTCACGAACACAGTTCGTAATAGTTTTAATCTTCAACCTATTAATTTATTTATTACTTCCTAAACCCCTCAACAATTTTCTCAATTTCACCATAAGCCTGTGCCATTACTTCCTCAACTTTTCCACCAATCTGGCCAGCTAATAATTCAGCATTCATTAAAGAAATATAGGTTTTCCCATCAGCTTTTTCGTAAGCCGAAATTCTGCAAGGCATTAGTGTAGAAACATTTCTTAATTCGTCTTTTTCAAGTAATTGTGATGAATATTTCGATTTGCAAAGTTCCAGAACTTTAATTGGTAAAACATCTTTGCCACTCTTTTTTAAAATTTCTTGTAAGTCATGAACTGCTGGTACTCTCCATTCGTTTGCTAATATAGTTTCGGTTAATTTTTCTATAGTTTCTTTGTAACCAAATTTGCTTTCAAATTCAATAAACATTTCATTTGTTTTCATATAAGTTATTTAGATTAATAGTAATGTTAATATTATGTTTAATGATATAAATTTAAGAATTATTATTCACATAATTTTATTTAACTTCGCTCAGTATTATTTTGATGTAAAATGTTCTGATAATCTGATAATAAGACAATAAAATGACTACAGTAGCATCATCGGGAAATAAAGGTAAGGGAGTTCGGTCCGATTGTTTTGTAAGTATTGAAATTACTCAAAACGGTGGAATTGAAATAATTCTCGAAAGTAAGGTTAAGCTAATGTTTGGTAAATCAATTTTGCAAATTACCAATGAAATTCTTGCTTTTTTTGAAATTAAAAATGCCAAAGTTACAATTGAAGATACTGGAGCTTTGCTTTTTGTAATTGCAGCCAGACTTGAAGCAACAATTAAGCAATTAATAAAAACTGATAAAGAATTTTTGTTGCCATTTCTTTCTCAGAATAATTACCAGACTGCAAAAGATCAAAATAGGTTTTCGCGATTATATCTTCCTGGTAATAGTCCTTCACTTATGTTGAATGCAGGAGTGCATAAACCAAATGGAATTATTTTAGATTTGGAAGATGCAGTTGCTCCTGATAAAAAATTTGAAGCTAGTTTTTTGGTAAGAAATGCATTAAGAAACCTTGATTTTTATGGTGCCGAAAGAATGGTTAGAATTAATCAGGTTCCAAAGGGATTAGATGATCTTGATTTTATTGTACCTCATAATGTGAATTTGATTTTAGTACCAAAGTGCGAGAGTGCAGATCAGATTCATCAGGTAAATAACAAAATAGAAAAGATTAACAAAAAATATAATTTAACTGGAAATATTTGGCTTATGCCGATTGTTGAAAGTGCATTGGGTGTTATTAAATCTTTTGAAATTGCTACTGCCGCACCAAATGTTGTTGCTATGGCAATTGGTTTGGAAGATTATACTGCCGATTTAGGAACTAGAAGAACTGCCGAAGGAATAGAATCTTTATTTGCAAGAAGTCAGGTTGTGAATGCTTGTCGTGCTGCAGGAATTCAGCCAATCGATTCTGTTTTTTCTGATGTTATGGATATGGAAGGTCTTAAAAATAATGTACTAAATTCAAAAGCATTGGGATTTGATGGTATGGGCTGTATTCATCCTAGACAGATAGTAGTAATTCATGAAAATTATGCTCCGGCACCAGCCGAAATTGAAAAAGCAAAGAAGATTGTTATAGCTTTCGACGAAGCAACAGCAAAAGGTTTGGGAGTAGTTTCACTTGGAACAAAAATGATTGATCCACCAGTAGTGAAACGAGCTCAGAATACTATTGATTTAGCTTTAAAAACAGGAAAAATTAACCAAAATTGGAAGGAAGAACAACATGTCAGCTAATTTTGTAAAAAATGCATTGGGACGATTAGTTCCAACCGAAGTAAACGGAGTACCACAAGTTCCATATATGGGCGTGGGCAAACATAAGCCAACAGGAAGAAAATATGCACCTCAGATAGTTTCTTGTTCTGATTTTCCTGATGATGGTAATAAGACTGTTGCAACTTTAAAAGATGCTTTAATCAAATCTGGTTTGCGTGATGGTAATGTAATTTCTACTCATCATCATTTTCGTAATGGAGACTTAGTTGCAATTCAGATTTTTGATATTGCAAAAGAACTTGGAATTAAAGATTTGGTGTGGGTGCCATCAGCTTCATTTGAATGTCAGGCTGTGTTAACAAAATACCTTGAAGATGGTACAATTCATCATATCGAGGGAAGTATGAATGGCTCTTTAGGTCGTTTTACTTCACAGGGGAAAATGAAAGGTACTGGAATTTTGCGTTCTCATGGTGGCCGTTATCAGGCTATACAAGATGGCGAAGTTGTTATTGATATTGCTGTGATTGCTGCTCCAACTGCTGATGCTTTTGGTAATGCAACTGGTGATCGTGGTCCTGCCGCTTGTGGTTTGTTAGGATTTGCACTTGCCGATTCACAATATGCAAATAAAGTAATTGTTGTTACTGATAATATTGTCCCTTTTCCTTGTTACCCATGGCAAATTCAGGGAAATTATGTCGATCATGTTGTAGTTGTTGATAAAGTTGGGATACCAGAAAAAATTGTTTCAGGTACAACAGAGGTTACAAAAAGCCCTGATCGTTTATTGTTAGCAGAATGGACTGCGCAATTTTGTGATGAAGCAGGAATCATCAAAGATGGTTTTTCATTTCAGGCTGGAGCAGGTGGTACCGCACTTTCTATAGGTATTTATTTTGCAGAAATTCTTCGTGAGCGTGGAATGAAATCGAGATGGGCGAGGGGTGGAAGCAATAAATATTTGGTTAAAATGTTGGAAGAAGGTTTGCTTGATTATATTCTCGACGGACAAACTTTCGATTTGGATGGTGTTCGCTCTATGCGTGAAAATGAAGGACATGTAAATACCAGTCCGTTTACAAGCTATAATTATCATGGCAAAGGAAATTTTGCTTCTATGGTAGACGTTGTTATACTTGGTGCAACAGAGGTTGATGTAAACTTTAATGCAAACGTTGTTACACATTCAGATGGTGTGTTGTTGCATGGTATTGGCGGATGGCAAAATTGTATTGCTTCAAAATGTACAATACTTCCAATTCCACTTTTCCGCGACAGAATGCCTGTTGTACGTGATGAGGTTACAACAATTTGTGGTCCTGGTGAATTAATAGATGTAATTGTAACCGAACGTGGCATAGCAATTAACCCTTTGCGAAAAGATTTAATCGAGAAAATGAAAAATTCCAAATTGCCAATTAAAACAATTGAACAGTTAAAGCAAGAAGCTGAGGCTATTTGCGGTATTCCCGATAAGCCAAAGTTTACAAATAAACCTGTTGCAGTTGTTAAATGGGTTGATGGGACTATCATTGATACTGTTTGGGAAATTGATAATACATAATACTATTTTGTCATTCTGAATGGAACGAAGTGAAATGAAGAATCTAGTTTAGGTTATCTTCACTAGATCCTTCGCTTTGCTCTGGATGACATTTGATGAATTAATAACAAATCACCATGAAACTTAAAAAACTTTTTATAATTGTAACTTTTGTTTTGTTCTCAACAAATCTTATTTCCCAGGAAATTTCCGGACATTTTTCTTTTAATGTTGGATCTAATTATCAATTTAACGGAGCCAAGGGATTTGGTGGCGACTATGTACATAAAATTGGTAAAACACGATTAGGCTTAACCTATGATTATTCAAATATTTATAAGACTGTAATAACAAATTATAATGAAGAAATTACTGGAACTTTTATATATGATAATCAGTATTCAAATATGATTTGCAATGAATTTGCAATTTTTGTTTTAAGAAATTTAAAAGAAACTGATAATTCAAGAATAGCTATAGGTCCAATAATCGGAATTAATTATTTAAGAAGATTAGGTAGTATTCAAAGATTTTATAAGCCTGACGATTTTAGATTTTATAATTTTTTCAGATATGATGATAAGAATAAACAATCAGAATTTGGTCTCGTGTGTGAAGCTGAAATTAAAGAAATTATTTGTAAAAATCTTTCTTTTCTAACAAAAATTAAAGGTGTTGTTTCGGGTATAGAATATAATGATTTCTCCGATTCGCGTAATCCAAATTCATTTTTTAATATGAAAGTGGAAATGGGTTTTAGGTATAGTTTTAAATGTAAAAAGAATTAAGTTTTTCTTTTTAAGTTCTATTTATCATGTTTATTGCGAAACAAGCTGAAGTTGCAGCTGTTTCTGTTCTTAGTCTACTATTACCAAGACTAATTCCTGTATAATTGTTTTGTATAGCAAGTTCAATTTCTTTAGGAGAAAAATCACCTTCTGGTCCAATTAAAATTAAGCAATCAGATCCTTTGTTATACCAGTCTGCAATATGTTTGCGTTCGTCAATACAATATGCTATCCCTTTTTGTGAATTGAATTCTTTTTTTATAAAATCAGTATACTTTGTTAGCGGATTTAATATCGGTAAACTTGCTTTAATGCTTTGTTTCATTGCCGAAATCATTACTTTCTGAAGTCTTTCAATATTTACATTTCTTCTTTCGCTACGCTCGCATAATATAGGCGTAATCTCATCTATGCCTGCTTCTGTAGCTTTTTCAAGAAACCATTCTAATCTGTCGGCATGTTGAAGTGGTGAAATAGCAATGTGCAATTTAAATGGTCTGGAACCATAATTTTCAAATTTCTCGTTTATTGTTAAAACGCAAGCCTTTTGATGATCGTCAATTATTGAAGTTTTATACAGAGTTCCTTTACCATTTGTAATCCAAACAATGTCATCTATTTTTAAACGAAGTACTCTTGTGCAATGCTTAGATTCTTCTTCGCTTAGCTCAATTGTATTGCCCGAAATTTCTGGATTATAAAACAGTTGCATAAAATTTAATCTTAATGCGAAAATATTAAAAAAACGTATTACATTTATATGTTTAGTAAAAAAGTTAATAACTGCCTTGAAAACAATAGGTTTAATATCTGATACTCATAGCTCAGTTGATGAAGCTGTATATACTTTTTTCTCGAATTGCGATGAAATTTGGCATGCTGGTGATTTTGGAAACCTTCCGACCGCTGATAAATTAGCTGAATTTAAGCCATTGCGTGGCGTGTATGGCAATATTGATGATCATAAAGTTAGAATTGTTTATCCCGAAACTATTAGATTTGAATGTGAGGGTGTTGATACACTAATAACACATGCAGGTGGTTATCCTGCACATTATGATAAAAACCTATTGCCAGTTTTAAAAACAAATCCACCTAAATTATTAATTACCGGCCATTCTCATATTCTGAGAATAATGTTTGATAAGCAATACAGTTTTCTTTTTATGAATCCTGGCGCAGCCGGGAATTATGGATTTCACAAACAAATTACACTGATAAGATTTGTAATTGATAAAGGTGAAATTAAAGATGTTGATGTTTATGATAGACCAAGGGGGTAGAAATATTTTTTATCGTCATCCTGAGGCACTCGAAGGATGACTTGAATTATATTGTTATCAGTTTCAAAAAAAAGGAAAAAATCTTCCAGTTTTTTTAATGTAATTATCGTAATCTTTATATTGATTTCTAAGTAGTGTTTCTTCGTACTTTGATTTAAAGTAAAAAAGAATATATAAAGCAACACCAATAGAGATATTCCAAATACTTTCATTAAATATACCGAAAAATATCGAGAAAATAATTATGCCGGTGTAAATAGGGTGACGAATATATTTGTATAAACCAGCCTGAATTAATGTGCCCGATTCTATTGGAGTAGGGAATGGAGTTAAGTTTTTATTTAATTGTAAAAATGCAAAAAGCATAATTATTAATCCTATTATTGATAAAGAAAGGTTAGCAATTCTTAAAATATAATTAAGGTGAAATTCTATTGGGTTTATAGGAATAAAGTAGATTAATAAAAGAATAGCCTGAATTCCTACAAATATTAAATCTTTTTTTGCAATTTGTTTCATGTTGTTATTTAAAGAATTTATAATCTATTTTTTCACCCCGCGTTCCTTTCCTTCTTTCCCAATAAGTTTCACGATTAGGTAATGCTTTAAAGTTTTTAACAAATGCTTTTTTGAAATCTATAACCGGATCAAACATTATAGGTTTTAAAGTATTTAAACTATCATAAACAATAGGAATAATATTTATTTCTGAATTTAGTTTTTCATCAATAAATTTTTTTAATGCCTTAGTCTGATAAGGATCAGAAGCAAGAGCAACGCTTGTGAAATTCAGTTTTTTTGCCTTATAATACGAGTAGAAAATATTTTCTGTACTATGTTCTGCTTTTGTTTCAACTAAAATATGTTCTTTTGGTATTCCAATTGCTTCGGCATACATAGCCATAATTTCTGCTTCAATGTATGGTGAATATACTGCCGAGCCAGAATACATTATGTTTTTTGCAATACCTTTATCATACAAATATTTCGACCAGTAAACTCTTGATTTCATTATTAAACTCCATTTTTCACCGTTAAATGGGACTCCGGGTACAACAATTATGTCATACTGTTTATTGTATGATTTATTTAATAGTTCATTACATTTTGCAGGACTATAAATGCACGAATTAAAAGTAAGTAAAATAAATAATGTGAATGAAAATATTATGACAGTTGTTATATTTGATTTGTAACAAATCATTCTATTCAATAACTTTTAACAAAATCAATCATAAGATTAGTAATTGCTTCGTATTTAGCAAGACTACAATTTTCGGGTGTGTCATCTGGATTATGATATGGTCCCGTTTTTCCTTGAGCATAAATAAAAAAACATTTAATCTTGTTATGATAAAAAGGAGCATGGTCACTATTGTCGGAAGCACCTCTTGTTTTAATAACCGGTAAATAATTTTTCTCTTTGTTTATTTTATTTAATTTTTCAAATTCATCTTTAAAAACTGACCCGTTAACTACAGTAATTCCATCTTCTCCACTACCAACTAAATCAAGATTTAAAAGAAATTTTATTGTGTTAAGTTTAATTGTTGAATTAGAAACAAAATATTGTGAACCCACCAAGCCAATTTCTTCTCCTGTGAAAAATAAGAATGCCATTGTATAACGTGGTTTTTCTTTTGAAAATGTTTTACATAAATCAAGTAACATAGTTACTCCGCTGGCATTATCATTTGCACCGGGATAAAAAACACTCCCAAATTCACCTAAATGATCATAATGTGCAGAAAATGCAATAACAGAATCACTTATTCCGGGAATTACAGCAATCACATTTCTTGTTTTATATTTTGCAATGTAGTTTGATTTAAAACTAAGTTCAATCTCTTTTGCATTTTCAGGAAAACTATTACATGTTATTTCCATTTGCACCCAGCTTCTGGGCTCACTGTCTTCAACCTGCACAGTGTTTTTTGCAACTAAAGTTATTATTCCTTTAGCATTATTTGGGTTTTTATGACGAATCTTGTTGATAATATCTTTTACTGATTTGTCATTTGTTAAACTAGTATCAATAACTAAAAAACTTTCAGTTAATTTTTTATTGTTAAGTTCTTCAATGTTTTGTTTGTTTAATCTATATAATGAATATTTGCCTGAGCTACTAAATGAGCCAGGATATATAATATAATCAGTTCCGCATTTTAAAACACTAGAGTCAATTTTTAATACTCCTAAATCGCTTATAGTACAAACAGGCATTGCGAAATTTTGAAAATATGAACTTCCTGCTTTTTTTGCTTTAAATTTTTTAAGCTCTGAAGCAATATATTTAGAAGCTTTTATGTCTCCGTTATTAGTATATCCTCTTCCGCTAAAATCTTTAGAACATAATGTAGCTAGAACCTGTTTTGCATACTGTAAATCCTGACCAAATATGTTTGAAGAAATTATACTAAAGCAAAATCTCAATTTCGGCTTCGACTATTCACGCGCTCC
>CAILUD010000233.1 GCA_903837285.1 uncultured Bacteroidota bacterium
AATATGAAATGGTGATAAATTTCTGTACGAATTTCTGCACAGTTGAAGTTTATAAAACAACAAATCCCTGTTAAACAGGGATTTGTTGTTTTAATTTTGTGATTCCGAAGCGATTCGAACGCTTGACCCACAGCTTAGAAGAAATGTTTAGTCGAGCAGCTTTAATTTTCATATTTTTTTATATTCTTATAAATCAATTTTATAAGAATTTTTTGTTTATTGATGTATTGATTATTATTTCGATTTTTCATATATTTGTTTAACCTATGTTTAAACCAATATTAAACTTAACAATCAGATATGGCAACATTTAAAGTTCTATTATATACCTCAAAGGTATTAAAAAATGGTGAACATCCAATAATGTTACGAATAATTATGAATAGAAAAGTTAAGTATGTTTCTGTAGGTTATTCATGTCCAATTGATTTGTGGGATTTAGAGAAAAATGAGCCTAAAAAGAAACATCCTAATAAACAATTATTAGATATTGTAATTAAGCAAAAAAGAATCGATGCAGAAAAACTGTTATTATCATTAGATGAAAAGAAATCTTATTATAGCCTAAACGAAGTTCAGAAGAAAATTAAAAAGAAACAGGGTTCAATGGGAGTGTTTCCATTTATCGAAAAAATAATTAAAGATTTGAAGGCAGCAAATAGATTAGGTAATGCAACAGTCTATAGTGATCTTAAAAATTCGTTAATGAGTTTTACAAAAAAACAAGACCTATGTTTTTCGGATATTTCAGTCTCATTTTTAATGAAATATGAGCAATATTATAGAGAAAAAAATGTTGTTAAACTGGTAAAAGTTAGGACTGAGGTTAAGAATAGTAAGAATATAAGAAAAGTTTATAAAACTGAAGAAAAAGGAGAGATTTCAAGAAGAGTCAAAGAAAGTAGTATGTCATATTATATGCGAACTTTAAGATCAGTATATAATAAGGCTATAACAGAAGGTGAGGTGGACAGAGATACTTATCCATTCAGAGATTATAAAATTTCTAAGTTTAATTTAGAAACGGTAAAGCGTGCTATTTCAAGAGAAGATTTAAGGGAAATAGAGAAATATAGATTTCATCCTGAATCAGATGTATTTGATTCTGTTAATTATTTTCTATTTAGTTTTTATTGTAGCGGAATAAACTTTACCGATATAGCTCAATTGACCTGGCAAAATGTTATTAATGGTAGATTAATTTATAAACGTGCTAAAACAGGCAAGCAATATAATCTTGGAATTTTAAAGCCAGCTCAAGATATTTTAGATCATTATTCCACAATTAGCTTAGGAGAAAATGATTATATATTTCCAATTCTATATAGCAAAATTCATAAAACTGAAGAAACCATTAGAAATAGAATACATAAAGTTTTATATCAAACAAATGAAGACCTTAAATTTGTTTCTGCAAAAGCAAAACTTTCTATCGAGCTTACAACTTATGTTGCAAGACATTCATATGCTACAATCCTTAAAAAGAGTGGCATTTCTACATCTATTATAAGCGAAGCATTAGGTCATAAATCTGAAAAAACAACACAAATTTACCTTGATAGTTTTGAAAATAATGTGTTAGATGAGGCAAATAAAAATATATTATGAATATTGTTATGATTATTGACCTTGTAGAAGGTGAAAAACTTTGAAAATCTTTGAAAAAAAATCAAAAAAATATAGACTTTGAAAAATAAACTTTGAAATTTTTTGAAATTATTTGAAAGCGTAAATAACATAGTATCAATTACAAAACTATGATGTAAATTTGCAAAAAAGATATTTTATGCCAGCGAAAGTTAAAACATTTTCAGAATTAGCAAAAGAGTATGGTGTATGCAGAAATACACTCAGGAAATGGATTCAACCTATAGAAAAGGAGTTGAAACTTTCACGAAGAGCTTTGCGAGAATGGCAAGTTAAAAAGATTTATGTGTTTTTGGATGAACCTTGATAAAATTAGTTCATAATTATTGACCTTTATTTTAATGATTTAACAATATTCAATATAATTTAGAAAAAGTAGGTTTTAAAAGTTATTGATTAAGAATTATATAAAAAAAGATGTGCGCAAAAACGTGCAAATTGATACGCTTTGATTTGAAACAGTATCAATTACGGAATATTGATTTATTTTTGTAGAAAACTTTTTTTATGCCAGCAAAAGTTAAAACATTTTCAGAATTAGCAATGGAATATGGTGTGTGTAGAAATACACTCAGGAAATGGATTAAACCTATAGAAAAAGAGTTGAATCTTACACGAAGAGCTCTGCACGAATGGCAAGTTAAAAAGATTTACTTGTTTTTAGATGAACCAAGATAGGTAAAGTGTTGTATGGTAATTCAATAATTTATTTTTCAACAATCTTAATTTTATACTGTTAATAAAGTGTTTTTCAAAATTAAATGGCACTAGTTGGCATCTATTTGCTATTTGTTAATTTTTCAAATATTCGCGATTTATTGAAGTTGTTTGAAGTCAAAGGATGATTTTGAGTGAGTTTTCATATTTGTTTTAATATAACATTATGCTATGTGATGACTTTTAGTGAAAATAAATGCATGTTTTGAAAGTTGTTGATTAATAAATACATGAAATAGGCAGGGTGGTAAACGGCGGTAAATGGCAGTAAACCATACCGTAAGGGTACAAATAAAGATTTATTGATTTATATTTGTAAAAACTTTTTTTATGCCCGCCAAAGTAAAAACTTTTTCAGCCTTAGCCACAGAATATGGCATTTGCACAAATACTCTTCGTAAATGGATAAAACCAATAGAAAAAGAATTAAAATTAGATCGAAGAGCTTTGCGAGAATGGCAGGTAACACTTATTTATAGTTTTCTTGATAAGCCCTAATGGTTAAAGGAAATTGGATATTTTAATTCCAAATTAGTTATAATAGCAAATACCCGATTTATATATAAATAGAAACTAAAAATTTGACAATTTGAATTAAACAGTTACAATAAATTATTGTAACTGTTTTTTTATTTATTGATAATCAGAATTGTCAAATTAGGGATATTTTGTAATTGATTATAACATAATGAAATATAATTTGAAATGTTAAACTATATTATCTATTTGTAACAATCATAGTGTTTTATAAAATAAACTTGATCAATCTTGCTCATTCTTGCTCAATCTTATTCAAGCATGCTCAATTTTGCTCAAGTATGAAAATTTACTGCCGGAGATTTGCAAATAAATATTTATTGTTTCATTAAAAATCTTACGGATATGAAAATCGACAAAAACAGACCAATGTATTCTTTAAGTGTTGAGGAATATATACAATTGAATCAAGAAATTCTTTCAAGTTTCAAAGACCCTGAAGTTGAAACTGAAAAAAACAATTCGGAAATTATGGACATTGAAGAAGCTGCTATTTATCTCAAAATGGCTAAACAAACTGTTTATTCAATGATTTCAAGGAAAATTCTTCCCTATTTCAAAAGAGGTAAAAGGGTTTTCTTTAGAAAAGCCGAGTTATTAAGTTGGTTAGAAAAGGGTCGAAAATATACAAATGAGGAAATATTAGCAAAAATTAAGCAGGATTAATATGGCAACAGAGGTATTGCCTGCTATTGCAGGTCTTGAGAGGATTATTGTAGATCTTTCAAATGGACTTAGGCGTTATGTTCAGAAAGAAGGTGCCAGTGAAATTTATATTCAGAAACAAAATGAATTGATACTTGATTTAACAAATCTTTATAACAGACTTTCTGGATTAAAATATCTTGAAACATGGGAAAGTATCGAAAAAAGAATTGAAAAACTAGAGGTTATGGATCCACATCTAAATGCTCATACAATTGTTTTACATACTAAGCCTGGTAAGAATTATAATTATTCATTTATTGATATTAATCCTTTTAAGTAAAATGAAATACGACCCAATAACAAAGCAAAAAATAAATGGTGGAATAGTATCATTTAATATCGAGGAGGGTGTGGCCTCAGTTAATTTTATTTGTAAACCAATTAGAAATGCAACTCAACGATTATTTGATGCAAAAAATCAACCTGATGTCAAGCAATTATTCTCTGTTATATGGCATAGCAATGAATTGCATTTAATGTTTGCAGATACTGGGATTGGTAAAAGTATACTTGCAGTTGCATTAGCAGATGCAGTTAGTAAAGGAAAAGGATTGTTATGTCTGGAAAATCAGCATGAGCCATTAACTGTCCTTTACTATGATTTTGAATTATCTGATCGTCAATTTAGAAAAAGATATTCAGATGAAGAAGGAAATGACTATCCATTTAGTAGTCATTTTTTTATAGATACAATTGATTTTGCTGAATTAGATAAGCAGTATCCAGGTAGAACTTTTACCGGAAAATTATTTCAGAAACTTCAATCTGATATAGAAGAACATCAGGCAAACGTATTAATTATTGATAATCTAACATTTTTAAATGGGCAAAGTACTCAGGATACTCAGGTAGCACTTGATGTAATGCGAAATTTAAATGATTTAAAACGTGATTATGATTTGTCAATTCTTGTTTTAGCTCATACTCCTAAGAGAAGTATGAGTTATCCAATAACAATAAATGATTTAGCTGGAAGTAAGCATTTAAGTAATTTTGCCGATAGTGTTTCAACTATTGGTAAAAGTGTTCAGGGTAAAAATATTCGATATATAAAACAGCTAAAAAGTCGTAGTAGTGAAGCTGTATATGATAGCAATAATGTGATTTGTTGCGAAATTGTTAAAAAAGATAGTATTCTTACTTTTTCTTTGCTAACATTTACAACAGAAAATGAGCATTTAAATTTTGATCCAGCAAGCCAGAAGGAAGAGCAGAAAGAAGCTGCGCGTGAACTTAGGAGAGAAGGAAAATCTGTTAGAGATATTTCTGAACAGTTGGGTGTACCTATTACAACAATTCATCGTTGGACAAAAAATTTAAACGAAAATTCGTTCCAAAATGAAATAAATGGAACAGATGGAACATGTCCTTTTTAAAATGGAACAGTAATTATTATATATATGTCGTAGTTTATCAGTTGTTTATAATAAAAGATGTTCAAAAGTGTTCCATTTTTTAATAGTGGTACAAAATGGGACAAGTGGTACAAGTGGTACAAGTGGAACGAATGGAACAGATGGAACGAATGGAACACTAAAAATGATTAAATAAAAATGGAACAGGCATACTTATCTGATAATAAAAGACATGTTGAAAAATAACGATTTTCTGTTCCATTTAAAAGTGGAACGGAACAGATAATTAAATGATTCTTAATAAAAATTGGCAATAGTTAAACTATTGCCTTTTTTAATTATTCCAAAAATTAATAACATTGATCAGGGTTCAAAGTGGATCCAATTATGTTTAATTAAAATTAATTTATTATGAAAGTTACATTAGTTGAAGAAGAAATGATTAATCGGTTAGTGAATAAAATCGATCAATTGGAATTGAAATTCGAAGGAATTGTAAAAAAAGCAAATTATCCTTTAAATGAACGATGGCTGAATGTAGAAGAGGCTACTCAGATATTAAATTGTTCAAAAAAAGTATTGTTTCAATATAGAGACAACTTTTTAATTCCATACACTCAAATTAATCATAAGTATTTTTTTAAAGCTTCTGATATAGAAAAATTTCTTAATTCTAATTATAAACCAATACGAGGTTTCTAAAATTAATTAAGGAGGAAAATTATGTCAAGAAGAAAAATTTCATTAATGTTTTATATTAGAAGAAACAGATTGCTTAAAAATGGCGAAGCAGCAATAATGGTTAGGATAACTGTTGAAAGGCAACATACTGAAATGTCTGTTTATAGATCAATAAAACCCGAACTTTGGAGCTTTGTTAAAAGTTGTAATCTTAACAAATCAAAAGAAATTACTGAAACTATTAAATATATCGAATATGTAAGGCGACTATTTAACGATTATGTTGTTGAAATGCATGAAAAGGACAAAGATATAACTGCAATAGGTTTGAGAAATGCATATTTAGGAATTAATACTGATGATAAAACTATTGTTCCCATTTTTAAGGACCATAATGAGTCTGTCAAAAAATTGATTGGTAAGGATTTTGCAAAAGCTACATCTCAAAGGTATGAAACATGTTTATTGCATCTAAAGAACTATATAAAACAAAGGTATAATGAAGAAGATATATTTCTTAAGAAAATAAACCCTGATTTTATTAGTGGTTTCGAATTATATTTAAAAACTACCAGAAATTGTAATCATAACACAACAGTTAAATATATTCGGAATTTTAAAAAAATTATACGAATATGTTTTTTGAATGGTTGGATTACTAAGGATCCTTTCGCAAGTATTAAGCATAGTTTAAAAAAAGTAGATAAGGATTTTTTGACTGAAGAAGAACTTTTTAAAATTATGAATAAGAAATTCACAATTGAACGTCTGGAATTTGTTAGGGATGTTTTTTTATTTGGCTGTTTTACAGGACTAGCATATTCCGATTTATTTAAACTTACTTCTAAAAATCTTGTAAAAGATGAAGAAGATAAAATGTGGATTCATACTCGTAGAACCAAGACTGGAACTATTTGTCATGTTCCTTTGCTACCGATTGCTTTACTGATAATTGAAAAATATAAATATAATCCTCAGTGTTCAATTTTGGATAAATTATTACCAGTTTATTCAAATCAAAAGATAAATGCTTATTTGAAGGAGATAGGAGATCTGTGTGAAATAAATAAAAATCTTTCTTCGCATATGGGAAGGCACACTTTCGCAACAACAGTTACATTAAATAATGATGTTCCTATTGAATCAGTTTCAAAGATGCTTGGACATAGCTCGATTAGGATGACTCAGGTTTATGCAAGGCTTTTAGATAAAAAGGTAGGGAAGGATATGGGTCAAATTTATAATAAGTATTCAATTTAAATATCTTCGTAACCACTGTTACTGTAATAGTGGTTACGAAAATTTAAAATTTGAATCAAGAGATTTTGTTTCTTAATTGTATCTTTGTTGTCATGAATGTATTTGTAATCAAGAAATAAACTAAATAATATTAATAAAACTGCAAAATCAAATGAAACTTCAATATGCTTCAGATTTACATCTAGAATTTTCTCATAATAGAGATTTTCTGAGAGCAAACCCTATACAACCTGAGGGAGAAATTTTATTGTTGGCAGGGGATATTGTTCCTTTTGCTGTAATGAGAAAGCACGATGACTTTTTCAGCTATTTGTCAGATAATTTTAAAAATACATATTGGATTCCTGGTAATCATGAATATTATAATTCTGATGCAGCTGAAAAAAGTGAAATATTAAATGAACAAATAAAAAGTAATGTTTCATTGGTGAATAATGTTTCAATTGTTCATGATCATATGAAATTTGTATTTTCCACACTGTGGTCAAAAATAAATCCAACTAATCAGTTTCAAATAGAGAGTTCAATGAGTGACTTTCATGTCATCAGATATAATGGAAAACCATTTAATTCAGATCACTTTAATCAATTTCATAACAATTGTCTAAATTTTATTAAAAATGAATTAAA